>NZ_JBFTPJ010000397.1:0-5009 GCF_056398445.1 Variovorax sp. 01T439_2 | reverse complement strand
CCTCATGGCCTCCCTCATGGCTTCGACCGCGGCTTCGTCGGCTTCGACCGCGGCTTCGTCGGCTTCGGCCGCCGGCGGGCCGAGTGCGGCAATGCGCCGGCGCAGCGCGCGGCGGCGCGCACCGCGGCCCGCGTCGCGGACCGCGGCGTACAGCAGCGCAAAGCCGGCCAGGCACAGCGCGAGCAGGAGCCAGAAGAAATGGGCAGGCAACAACGCGGCGGGCATGCTGCGGCTTTCAACGTGCAGTGGTCTCGAGGAACTCGAAATCGGCAAGCAGCCGCTCGTTGCCCTTGTTGGCCGCGAGCACCTCGCGCAGCCGCAGCAGGTAGGCCGATGCGAGTTCGTAGGGCGGCCGGTCGGCCGCGCCGTCGAGCGGGGTGGGGGACGAGAGCGCCGTGACCAGCACGGTGCCGAAGGGCGGGCCCACCAGCCAGCTCGCCGGGATGTCGCGGCCCAGCTCCAGCTTCTCGCCGGCGCGCAGCCGCATCGGCTGGCCGGTGTTCAGGTGCATGACCGAACCGTCGGCGGTGTAGTAGTCGACCCACAGGTAGCTGTCGTGCCGGGGCGCGGCCACCTGCATGCGTACGTCGTCTCCTTCGCGCAGCCGGCCGTTGCGGGCCGTCACGGCCGTCACGTCCAGTCCGAGGGCCTTCTCGCGGTTGCGCAGCTGGTAGGGCTTCAGGATGGCGAATACCTCGCAGTGGGGCCACACGCGCAGCCTGACGTCGAAGGTGGGCGAGCCGCCATCGGGCAGCAGGCCGGCCACCTCGCGCTCCACCCGCTCGAGGTCGGCCGGCAGCGAGACGAAGCCGCTCACGTGCAGCCTGCCGCCCTTGTCGGCCGAAGCCGAGAGATCGGCGCATGCATAGCCTTGAAGATGCTGCTCGATGCGCTGCGCCGGTCCCGGCTCGCCCGCGTGCAGCCCGGCCGGCCACTGCCACCACAGCAGATAGAGCAGCGGCAGCAGCAGCGCGAGCGCCCCGAGCGCGCGCAGCAGGCTGCGGTCGCGGCGGTGCAGGTCGTGCGGGCCCGGCGGATCCGCCACGCCATAGGGCTGCGGCGTGATGCGGTCCTGCACCAGGCTGCCGAGCGCCAGGGGCCTGCGCCGCAGCTGGTGGCCGTGCAGCTCCTTCAGCTTGCCGAGCTCGCCGCGGTCGTCGCTCTCGAAGTAGTACTGGCCCTTGAAGCCGTGCACCAGCGCATGCCAGTAGACCTCGCGCAGCTCGTCGTCCTCGGCGCCCAGCGCCGACAGGTGGTGGAAGAACTCGCTGTGGGCGTTGTTCGAGTTGAACAGCTGCACCTGCAGCGGCGCCGCGCCCGCGGCCGCACCGGGATGGCGCGCCAGGATCTCGTCGATCCAGGCCACCATCGCAAAGACCGCCGATTCGACCTGCGCGGCGGGCTGGCCCGATGCGCAGGCGCGCGCCGCGTCGAGCAGCCGGCGCGCCTGTTGCTGCGCGGCAGCGTGCGAGGGCGGCGCGGCGCGGCCGGCCGCGATCGATGCGTCGAGGGCGAGGCCGAAGGAGACGAATGCGGAAAAACAGTCGAGCAGCCGGAGCATGGATGACCGCGTCCGCTCACCGCGCCTGCATTGCGGAGGATGCCTTGCACCGGCGTCTGCTGCGATGGCACATCCCCATGTCCCCGGTTCCTTCGAGTAAGGATTCCATCTTCCGAACGCCGGGCGGCGGGCGCCATATCGCTTGGGGACTATGCCGTTCGTCGGGCAAACCGGCTTGCTGTGCGGGGCAATCGCCGGTATCTTCGGCATCCGCTGAGTTCAATGCACGCACGCTGGGACACCCGGGACACTAGGACATGCCATGAAAATTCTGATCGCCGACGACCACCGGCTCGTCATCGAGGCGGTCAAGGCCAAGTTGTCGGAGCTGGGGCCCGGCATCGAGTTCGTCCTGGCGATGAGCGTCGACGAATTGCTTGCCGGCGCCACCGACGAGCTCGACCTGGCCCTGATCGACCTCAACATGCCCGGCGCCGACGGCCAGGCGCACATCGACGAAATCCGCCGCCGCCATCCGGCCGTGCCGGTCATCGTGCTCTCGGGCTACGAAGACCCGGCCATCATGCGCAGCGCGCTCGAGCGCGGCGTGCTCGGCTTCATTCCCAAGGCCTATTCGCCCGAGGTCATGCTGTCGGCCGTGCGGCTGGTGCTGGCCGGCGGCGTGTACGTGCCGCCCATGATGCTCACGGCGCTGCCGCCCGGCATCGTGGCCGGCGTGGCGCCCACGCAGAACGGCGATGCGCGCTCCGCAGGCGCTTCTTCGCAGACGCTCGAGCACCTGCGCAGCGTGCTCACCGAGCGCCAGGTCGAGGTGCTGCAGCTGCTCTCGCAGGGCAAGCCCAACAAGCTCATCGGCCGCAGCCTGGGCATCAGCGAGGGCACGGTCAAGATCCACCTGGCGGCCATCTTCCGCGCGCTCAACGTGCGCAACCGCACCGAGGCCGTGGTGGCCGCGCAGGCGCTGACCGAGGCGCAGCAGGCCTGAGCCTGAGCTCAGGCTGCAGCGCGCAGCCCGGCGCCGGCCGGTTCCTCCTCCTGCGCATCGGCTCGGCCGGCCGCCGCCGCCTTCTTTCTCTCCTCGATCGCTTCGGCAAGAAACTCCGCATCGCGCGCCACGCCCGAGAAGCGGCCCGATCCCCAGGTGTGCAGCCACGGCAGCCCCAGGAAATAGAGTCCCGGCACGCCCGTCACGCCGCGCTGGTGCACCGGCGCGCCGCGGCCGTTGAACACCGGCGCATCCACCCAATCGAAGTCGGGCGAGAAGCCGATGCACCAGAGCACGCTCGCAATGCCCGCCTCGGCAAGGCTCAGGCGCGTGCGCTCCTCGGGCGGCTCCCACATCGGCGTGTAGACCGAGGGCGGCGGCGCCTCGATGCCCCGGGAGGCAATGAACTTGTCGATCGACGCGTTGATGCGGTTGTAGGTGGCGTCGGCGCTGTCCAGGTGCTCGCGCAGGTTGGGCTGGAACTCCAGCGTGCCGTCGCCGCCCAGGCCGGTCAGCAGGCCGTACAGCTCCATGCCTTCGAGCGCGAAGCGCCGCAGGTCGATGTCGCGGCCGCCGTCGCGGCCGGTCACATAGTGGTTGGTGTTGTCGCGCACCCCCTCGCGCAGCGGATGCTCGGTCACGGGCATGTCGTAGTACTTCATGTCGGCGAGCCAGTCGACCACTTCGCGGCCGCGGTAGAAGCGGGCGCAGCGCGGCGCATCGCCGGTGGCAAGGTACACCTTGCGCCCGGCCAGGTGCAGGTCCTCGGCGATCTGCGAACCCGACTGGCCGCAACCCACCACCAGCACCGCGCCCTCGGGCAACTGCGCCGGGTTGCGGTACTGCGCCGAGTGGTACTGCACCACGTGCGGCGGCAGCTTCTCGGCCAGGCGCGGCACGATCGGGCGGTGGTAGCCGCCGGAGGCCACCACCACCTGGTCGGCGGTGTAGAGGCCGGCGTCGGTCTGCACCATGAAGCGGTCGCGCTCGCCCGTGCCTGGCACGCGCGCCACGCGCTCGACGGTCACGCCCTCGATGGCCGGCGCCTTCACCTGCGCGACGAAGCCCGCGAGCCATTCGTTGATCTGGTCCTTGACCATKAAGCCGTGCGGATCGTCGCCGTGGTAGGCCCAGCCCGGCAGCTGGCACTGCCAGTTGGGCGTGACCAGGCAGAACGAATCCCAGCGCTGCGTGCGCCAGCTGTGCACCAGGCTGCGCTTCTCGATCACGAGGTGGTCGATGCCGCGCTGCTGCAGGCAGTGGCTCAGCGACAGGCCGGCCTGGCCGCCGCCGACGACGATGACGCTGTAGTGGCTGCGTCCGCCAAATGGATAGGACATGGGGTCTTCTTTCTTTCTCTCTGGATGCGGGGGGCGTCAATCGAAGGCGACGACGGTGACTTGGGCATCGTCGGCGCCGGTGAAGCGGGCGGCGATGCGCTCGATCTCGGCGAGCTGGTCCATGGCCTGCGAGCACGCGAAGCCGTACTTGGCGCGCACGCGTTCGGAGGCGATGCCCAAGGCCTCGCGCGAGCGCTGCAGGAAGTCTTCGAGCGCATAGCGCTCGCCGGGCGCGAAGAAATCCTGCACCACGGAAGAGGGCGAGTAGCAGCGCGTTTCGCTGGCGTCGGGCCAGCGCACCTGGAAGTGCATCACGGGCATGCGAGCGCCTCCTGCGGCGGCTGGATGAAAGCATCGCGGCCGAAGTCCCACAGCAGGGCCTCGTCGCCGCCGGCCTGCAGCCGCACCTGCCGCGTCGCATCGACCTCGCCGACCACCGCGCAGGCGATGTCGCGCGCGGCGAAGCGGCCGAGCACCGGCGCAACCTGCGAAGGCGCCACGCTGAGCACGAATCCGTAGCTCGGAAAAGAAGAAAGCCAGCGCAGCAGCGGCACGCCGCCGGGCCTGGGCAGTGCATCGAGGTCGATGCGCGCGCCCACGCCCGAGCACTCCAGCAGCATCATCGCGGTGCCGACCGCGCCGGCCATGCTGATGTCCTTCGCGGCGCGGCACAGGCCCTCTTCCGCAATGGAGGGCAGCAGTTCGAGGTCCGCGCGTAGCCGCGCGGCCGGCGCCGTGGTCGACGCGTTCCAGTAGGGAAAGGGCTCCTCGTAGGCGCCGCGCAGGTCGGCCGCCATCACCAGCAGGTCGCCGGGCCTGGCGTCGAAGCTGGTGAGCAGCTTGCGTGCGTGGCCGAGGATCGCGACTGCGAGCTGCGGCCGCTCGCTGCGGTTGTTGCTGTGGCCGCCCACCACCGGCACGCCGTAGCGCACCGAGGCTTCCGCCATGCCGCGCAGCACCTCGTCGGCCGGGTGCATGCCGGTGCTCCACAGCGCATCGACCACGGCCGTGGGGCGGCCGCCCATCGCATAGATGTCGCTCACGTTGACCATCACGCCGCAGTAGCCCGCGAACCACGGCATGCGCACGATGAAGTCTTCCACCATGCCTTCGATCGCGAACAGCAGGTAGCCGCCGTGGCCGTCGGGGATGGCCGCACAGT
>NZ_JBFTPJ010000396.1:0-5014 GCF_056398445.1 Variovorax sp. 01T439_2 | reverse complement strand
GGGCGTGGCCTCGATGCGGTCGATCAGGTAGCGCGACATGCTGGCCGCGAGCGACGGGCCGCGCACCAGCACGTTGACCTTGGCCGCATGGCGCGACAGGAACACCGCGGCCTGTCCGGCCGAGTTGCCGCCGCCGACCAGCGCAACCTCCTGCTGCGCGCAGAGCTTGGCCTCGATGGCCGAGGCCCAGTACCAGATGCCGCGGCCCTCGAACTCGGACAGCCTCGGCACGTCGGGCCGCCGGTAGCGTGCGCCGCTGGCAATCACCACCGTGCGCGCGTTGATGGTGCGGCCATCGGCCAGTGCGATGCGCAGCGCGTCCATGGGGTTGTCGCGCGAGCAATCGAGCGACGTCACCTTGGCCGGGATCAGCATCTCGACACCGAACTTCTGGGCCTGCACGAAGGCCCGGCCCGCGAGCGCCTGGCCCGAGATGCCGGTGGGAAAGCCCAGGTAGTTCTCGATGCGCGCACTCGCGCCGGCCTGCCCGCCGAAGGCGCGGCAGTCGAGCACGATCACGCGCAGCCCTTCGGAGGCGGCATACACCGCGGTGGCGAGGCCGGCAGGGCCGGCGCCGACCACCGCCACGTCGAACAGCTCGTTGTGCTCCGCGGTATCGACCATGCCCAGGCAGCGGGCCAGCGCGTCTTCGGCGGGGTTGACCAGCACCGAGCCGTCGGGGCACACGGCCAGCAGCTTGCAGGTGCCGTACTGTTCCAGCAGCGCGGCGGCGCCCGGGTCTTCGGCCGCGTCGACCAGGTGGTAGGGATGCCCGTTGCGGCGCAGGAAGTTCTCCAGCCGCGCCATGTCGGGCGATTCCGGCCGGCCGATCAGCACCGGCCCGCTGGCGCCGGATTCGATCAGCGCCACGCGCCGCAGGATCAGCGCGCGGGTGATGCGCTCGCCAAGGTCGGCCTCGGCCACCAGCAGCGCGCGCAGCTGCGCGGGCGGCACGATCAGCGCTTCCACTTCTTCCTCGGCATGGCCGTCGACCAGGGCAGGGCGGCCGCTCAGTTGGCCGACTTCGGCAAGGAACTCGCCCGGGCCCTGGCGCACGATGGGCACCACGTGCCCGAGCCCGTCGCGCTGCGTGACCGCCACCACGCCCTTGAGCAGAACGAACATGCCGGGGCCCGTTTCGCCGGCGGTGAACAGCCGCTCCCCGCGGGCGAAGCGCTGCACGGTGCCGAAGTGCGCGATGCGCGCGATTTCGGTATCGCTCAGGACGGGAAAGGTCTGGTGGAGGCGGTTGTCGAAATTGCTGCTTGCGGCTGTGGCCATTTGAGAAAACTCCATGTCGCGACCCACCGCATTAGACATCCAGGAAGCCTCAAAACACGCGGTAACACCGTCATGCAACTGCAATGGCGCTGACATACCCGTTTCACCGCGGGTGCAGAGACTCCTTCAGCAGAAAGGGTCTCCATGAAAGAACTGCCCAACCCGACGTTCCCGCTGTCGCAGCTCGGCCTGCGCGCCGCCCTGTGGCCCGTCCCTGCGGCCACGCCCGCATCGGCGCCCGCTGCCGTGCTCGCGCCGCCGGCCATCGTCGATGCCAGGCAAGGCATCACCGTGAGCTGGGCCCGCCACCTGGACGACGTGCGCGCAGCACAGCGCCTGCGCCACGAGGTGTTCGTCGGCGAAATGGGCGCCCGCGTGAGCACGCCGCTGGCCGGCCACGACATCGATTTGTTCGACGACTTCTGCGAGCACCTGCTGGTGCGCGAGGAACGGACCGGGCAGGTGATCGGCACCTACCGCGTGCTCACGCCGGCCCAGGCCCGGCGCGTGGGCAGCACCTACAGCGACACCGAATTCGACCTGACCCGGCTGCGCGACCTGCGCGAGCGCATGGTCGAGCTGGGCCGCAGCTGCGTGCATCCCGACCACCGCCAGGGCGGCGTGATCCTCGCGCTGTGGGGAGCTCTTGCGGGCTTCATGCACCGCAACAAGCTCGACACCATGATCGGCTGCGCGAGCATTCCGATGTCGCACAACGGCGTGACCAGCGGCGATGCGGCGGCCAGCATCTGGCGGCAGCTGTCGGCCAGCCACATGGCGCCGATCCAGTACCAGGTGCAGCCGCGCCTGCCGCTGCCGGTGGAACGGCTCGACGGCGCGCTCGACGTCGAGCCGCCCGCGCTCATCAAGGGCTACCTGCGCCTGGGTGCCAAGGTGCTGGGCGCGCCGGCCTGGGACCCGGACTTCAACACGGCGGACCTGCCGATGCTGATGCGCATCGACGACCTGCCGCCGCGCTACCGCAAGCACTTTCTGGGCGCATGAAGCCAGCGGCCGCCCGGCCCGATGCCGGGCCGTCCGCCTCTTCGCCCGGCACGGGGCTGCCCAAGGGTGGCCCGCAGGCGTCACACGGCGGTCACGAAAACGTCACAAACGAGGGCGACACTGTCATATTTCAGCCTACATGTGCTCCCGTGCCGCTTGCCCCAGAATCAGTGCCCATGCAACCTGCTCCCGCTGACCGCACGCCCGCGGTCGCGGCAACGGCCCTCACGCTGCTCGACCGCGATCACAGCATCCTGTCGTTCAACGAGCGCGTGCTCGACTGGGCCCGCAGGCCTGAAGTGCCGCTGGTCGAGCGCCTTCGCTACCTCTGCATCGTTTCATCGAACCTCGATGAATTCTTCGAGGTGCGCGCCGCGCCGCACCTGATTGCCAGCAGCGCCGGCGACCAGAAGGGCGCCTACACGATCGAATCGTTCGAGCGCCTGGCCGAGGCCGCCCATGCGCTGGTGGCGCGCCAGTACGCGCTCTACAACGACGAGCTGATGCCGACCTTCGCAAAGCACGGCATCCACATCATTTCGCACGGTGAACGCAATCCGGCGCAGCGCAAGTGGGTCAGCGAATATTTCGAGCGCGAAGTGCGCCCGCTGCTGATCCCGGTCGGGCTGGACCCGGCGCACCCGTTTCCGCAGGTGGCCAACAAGTCGCTCAATTTCATCGTGCGGCTCGGCGGCAAGGACGCCTTCGGGCGCGAGAACCCGATCCAGATCGTGAAGGTGCCGCGCGTGCTGCCGCGCGTGATCCGCATGCCGGCCAAGGTGTCGGACGGCAAGACGCTGTTCGTGGCGCTGTCGAGCGTGGTGCGCGCCCATCTGTCGAGCATGTTCCCGGGGCGCGAGGTGGGCGATTTCTCGCAGTTCCGCGTCACGCGGCATTCCGACCTGGCGGTCGACGAGGAAGACGTCAAGAACCTGCGCACCGCATTGCGCCAGGGGCTGCAGCACCGGCACTACGGGCAGGCCGTGCGGCTCGAGGTGTCGGCCAGCTGCGCGGAGTCGCTCGCGAGCTTCCTGCTGGCGCAATTCAACCTGCCGCCGCAGGCGCTCTACCGCGTGCACGGCCCCGTCAACCTGGCCCGGCTGACCCAGCTGATCGACCTGCTGGAGGAGCCGCAGCTGCTGTTTCCGCCGTACTCGGCCTCCTACCCGGTCACGCTGTCGCCGGCGCAGTCGTTCTTCGAGCGGCTGCAGCACGGCGACGTGCTGATCCACCAGCCCTTCGAGAGCTTCGACGGCGTGCTCGCGTTCCTGCGCGAGGCTGTGCTGGACCCGCAGGTGCTGGCCATCAAGCAGACCATCTACCGCACGGGCACCGATTCCGAGCTGATGGACCTGCTGCGCGAGGCCGTGCGCCGCGGCAAGGAAGTGACGGTGGTGGTGGAGCTCAAGGCCCGCTTCGACGAAGAGGCCAACATCAACTGGGCCGAAATGCTCGAGTCGATCGGCGCGCAGGTGGTGTATGGCGTGGTGGGCCTGAAGACGCACGCCAAGATGCTGCTGGTGACGCGCCGCGAGGGCAAGCAGATGCGCCGCTACGGCCATCTTTCCACCGGCAACTACAACCCGCGCACCGCCAGGCTCTACACCGACATCAGCCACCTGACGGCCGATCCGCTGCTCACGGCCGACATGGAGGCCGTGTTCGTGCACCTGGCAAGCCAGAGCCGGCTGCCCAAGCTCAACCGCATGTGGCTCGCGCCGTTCGACCTGCACAAGAACCTCATTGCGCAGATCGACGCGCTCAGCCTGGCCGCGGCCACCGGCGAGCCGACCCGCATCGTCGCCAAGATGAATGCGCTGACCGACGACGCCCTGGTGGCCGCGCTGATGCGCGCCGGCCAGAACGGCGTGAAGATCGACCTCATCGTGCGCGGCGCCTGCACGCTGCCCGCGCAGGTGCCGGGCCTGACCGACAACATCCGCGTGCGTTCGGTGATCGGGCGTTTTCTCGAGCACTCGCGCGTTTTCTACTTCCGCAATGGCGAGGACGAGTCGCTCTACCTGTCGAGCGCCGACTGGATGAACCGCAACATGATGCGGCGCATCGAGCTGGCCTGGCCGGTGACCGACCCCGGCCTGCGCCAGCGCCTGATCGACGAATGCCTGGTTGCCTACCTGCACGACGGCCGCGACGCTTGGGACCTGGGCGGCGACGGCATCTACACGCGCGTCGACCACGACACCCACGCCGGCGAGGCGGGCGCGTCGCGCGCCGTCGAGGCGCACGGCGCACAGGCGGCACTCATGAACCGGTATGCATCGCGAGGCCATCACGCCGATGCACCCAGCAACTGACGACCGAAAGACGACAACCATGGACTTGATCTTCTGGCGCCATGCCGAAGCCGAGGACTGGACCGAGGGCTGCGACGACCTGCAGCGTTCCCTGACCGCGCGCGGCGAGAAGYAGGCCAAGCGCATGGCCAGCTGGCTCGACCGGCAGCTGCCCGACGGCACGCGCATCATCTGCAGCCCCGCGCGGCGCTGCGAGCAGACCGCGCTTGCGCTCGGCCGCAAGTACAAGCTGCGTGCTGAACTCGCCCCAGACACCACCGCCGAGGCCATGCTGGCTGCGGCCGGCTGGCCCAACGGCAAGTCGGTGGTGTTGATGGTCGGGCACCAGCCTTCGGTGGGGCAGGCGATTTCGCTGCTTCTTGGCCTGAAGCAGGACAGCTGCCCGGTGCGCAAGGGTTCGCTCTGGTGGATTC
>NZ_JBFTPJ010000395.1:0-5043 GCF_056398445.1 Variovorax sp. 01T439_2 | reverse complement strand
GTGCTTACAGGCGCTTCACATGGGTTGGTCAGCATGAAGGCTCCAACCACTCATGAGGGGATCCCCATGAAAAAACTCGCAATGACCCTTTCCGTTGCCGCTGCTTCGCTGTTCTCGGTGGGTGGCGCGCTGATGGTGCCGACCGCCGCCCAGGCGCAGCCCGGGGTGTATGTCGAAGTGCCGCCGCCTCCGCCCCGCCACGAGCGCATTCCGCCGCCGCGCCGCGGCTACGTGTGGGCGCCGGGGCACTATGAATGGCGCGGTGGAAACCATGTGTGGGTCCGGGGCATGTGGGTGCGCGCCCGCCCGGGCTACGCCTACCGTCCGCCGGAATGGCGCGAGCGCGATGGCCGCTGGGAATACCGCCGCGGCTATTGGGACCGCGACCGCGACGGCGTGCCGAACCGCTACGACCGCCGCCCGGACAATCCGAACCGGTATTGACTAGCGGTATGCCTGGACGGGCGCCGCCTACCGGAACACCACCGTGCGGTGCCCGTTCAACAGCACGCGGTGCTCGCTGTGCCACTTCACCGCGCGGGCCAGCACCTGGCTCTCGGTGTCGCGGCCGCGGGCCGTGAGGTCCTCGACCGTGTCGGTGTGGTCGGCGCGCGCCACGTCCTGCTCGATGATCGGGCCTTCGTCSAGGTCGGCCGTCACATAGTGCGCGGTGGCGCCGATGAGCTTCACGCCGCGGTCGTGCGCCTGGTAGTAGGGCTTGGCGCCCTTGAAGCTGGGCAGGAACGAGTGATGGATGTTGATGGCCCGGCCCGCCAGGCTCTTGCACAGGCCGTTGCTCAGGATCTGCATGTAGCGCGCGAGCACCACGAGTTCGGCGCCCTCGGACTCGATGATCTCCAGCTGTTTTGCTTCGCCCTGCGCCTTGGTGGCGGCCGTCACGGGAATGTGATGGAAGGGCACGTTGTAGCTGGCGGCCAGCTGGTAGAAGTCGCGGTGGTTCGAGATGATGGCGCGCACGTCGATGGCCAGCAGCCCGCTCTTCCAGCGGAACAGCAGGTCGTTCAGGCAGTGGCCTTCCTTGCTGACCAGGATCACGGTCTTCATGGGCTCGGCCGCGGCGTGCAGCTGCAGGCTCATGCCGAAGCCTGCGCCGAAGGTGGCGAGCTGTTCGCGCAGCGCCGCCTCGGGGTGGTCGCTGCAGGCGAAGCGCACGCGCATGAAGAACAGGCCCGTGTCGTGGTCGTTGTACTGGGCGGCTTCCTCGATGTTGCCGCCGCGTTCGAGCAGGAAGCCCGAAACGGCATGCACGATGCCCGTCCGGTCGGGGCAGGAGAGGGTCAGGATGTAAGCGGGCGTTGTGGTCGTCATGAGGGGCACGATTGTCGCAGGGGTGCCAGAATGCCGTTTTTTGGTGCGCGTTAAGCAGGAGCAATCGATGGCTTATCAGGACTTCAACATGGGCAACCAGTGGTTGCCCTTCACTCCCAACCGCCACTTCCAGAAAGACCCTCGCGTTTTCGTGGCCGCCGACGGCATGGAGTTCACCACGCACGACGGCAAGAAGGTGATCGACGGTATCTCGTCGCTCTGGTGCGTGGGCGCGGGCCACAACCGCAAGCCCATCAACGAGGCGATCAAGAAGCAGCTCGACACGCTGGACTACGCCACCGCCTTCCAGGTCAGCAACGACAAGGCCTTCAAGGCGGCCGAGATGATCGCCTCGCTGGCGCCCGGCGACCTCAACAAGGTGCTGTTCTGCAATTCGGGCTCCGAGGCGGCCGACACCTCGATGAAGGTGGCGCTGGCCTACCACCGCGCGCGCGGCGAAGGCCACCGCAACGTGTTCATCGGCCGCGAGAAGGGCTACCACGGCGTGGGCTTCGGCGGCATGTCGGTGGGGGGCATCCCGGGCAACCGCAAGGTGTTCGGCGCGGCCTTTTTGCCGCGCGTGGACCACATGCGCTTCATCCACGATCCGGTGAACCATGCCTACATCCACAACGAGGAGCCGGTGTGGGCCGAAGACCCGCTGGTCGAACTCGAAACGCGCATCCTGCCGCTGCACGATCCGAGCAACATCGCCGCGATCATCGTCGAGCCGGTGGCCGGTTCGGCCGGCTGGTACCTGCCGCCCAAGGGCTACCTGAAGCGCCTGCGCGAGATCTGCGACAAGCACGGCATCCTCTTGATCTTCGACGAGGTCATCACCGGCTTCGGCCGCATGGGCACCAACTTCGCGTCGGACTATTTCGGCGTGGTGCCCGACATGCTGAACTTTGCCAAGTGCGTGACCAACGGCGTGATTCCGCTGGGCGGCGTGATCTGCCGCGACAAGCTCTACGACGCGATGATGAAGACCGACGCGCCAGAGCACGTGGTCGAGTTCTTCCATGGCTACACCTACTCGGGCCATCCGGTGGCCTGCGCCGCCGCCATTGCCACGCTCGACCTGTTCAAGGAAGAAAACCTGTTCGCGCGCGCCGGCGAAATGGGCAAGGTGCTGGGCGATGCCTTCCACAGCGCCTTCAAGGGCCTGCCGAACGTGGTCAGCATCCGCAGCCTCGGCCTGGCCGCCGCGGTGGAGCTCGCGCCCATCGCGGGCGCGCCGGGCAAGCGCGCCTACGACATCTTCCTGGACTGCTTCCACAAGGGCGCGCTGGTGCGGCCCGCGGGCGACGTGCTGGTGATTGCGCCGCCCTACATCGTGGAGAAGCAGCACATCGAGACGCTGGTCAACACGCTGGCGGATTCGATCAGGAAGTTCGCCTGAGCCGGCTCGCGGCCTTCATCCAGGGCGATGGCCGCGGCTATCGGGTGCGCATGTCCGCGCAGTAGTCCTTCGGCGGCAGCGGGGCCGTGCGCCAGACGGCGTCGTAGGCTTCCTTGTCCTGCTCCTCGTCCGGTGATTCGCCGGCCTGCAGCCGCACGGACTTGACCGACACGTCGGTCGGCAGGTGCTGCGGCACGCCCAGCACCTTGGTGGCATGGCCCGCGCCGCTGACCAGCAGCACCGTCTTGCCCGGCTGGCGGGCCTTGACGATGGCCTGCGCCATGGCGCGGTCGCGCCCGACCTGGATGCGCGTCATCGGCACGATCTGCGGCTCGGGCAGCAGCTTGCAGTGGCCTTCGCGCACGGCGTCCTGCTGCGCGGTGTAGGCCTCGCCGTTGAGCTGCACGTCGAGTGAGACGTCGGCCATGGCGTTCTTCATGCGCGAACGCGGCAGGTTGGCGCCGATGACGGGCACGCTGGCGCGCACCGCGGCCATCACCACGGGACCGTAGCTCTGCCAGGCCCAGGCTTTGTCGTTCCAGGCCAGCGCGTCGCGCACCTGCGCATCGGTGGCCGCGGCGTCGAGGCGGAGGGTGCTGTGGCCTTCCTCGGCCATTTCGAGCAGCAGCGCGGCCAGCTGGCCCCGGCTGGCCAGCGCCTCGACGGTTTCGCGCTCGATCGCATGGTGCTCTGGGGCGTCGTGCTGCTCGCCGAGGATCAGCGCGTCCGCCGGCAGCAGCGCCGCCGCGCGCCGCGCCACCGGCGCATCGGGGCCGTCCTGAAACGCGGTGCAACCCGCAAGGGCCATGGCAGCGAACAGGGGCAGCAGCAATCGGGAAGCCCGCGCAGAAAAGGGTTGGCATCGCATCGCGCCATACTATGCGCTGGCGCTCGCACGCAGTGCCATCCAATTCCGCTTCTTCCCTTCCTGCCCGTGTCTCTCCGCTTCCTGGTTCGCGTGCTGGCCACGCTGTTGCTCGCGCTCGCCGCGGCCGAAATCTGCCTCGCCCTGCACACCCCCCTGCCGTGGATGATCGGCCCGCTGCTGGCGGTCTCGCTGGCGTCGATTGCCGGCGCGCCCACGGCCAGCTTCACGCCGCTGCGCAATGCAGGGCAATGGACCATCGGCACGGTGCTGGGCCTTTATTTCACGCCGCAGGTGGTGGCGCTGGTGGCCGGCGTCTGGTGGGCCATTGCGCTGGCCATCGCCTGGGCCCTGCTGCTCGGCTGGGGGTTCGGGCGCTGGCTGCATGGGCTGCACGCCCGGCGGATGCCGCATGTGCCGGACAGCTCCATGAGAGCCACGACTTACTTCGCTGGCGCCATCGGCGGCGCCTCCGAGATGACGCTGCTGGCCGAATCGGCCGGCGCGCGCACCGACCTCGTGGCCGCGGCGCACAGCCTGCGGCTGGTGGTGGTGACCATCGCCATTCCGTTCGCAATGCAGTGGAGCGGCCTGCACGGGCTCGAAGTCAATCCGTCCACGGTGCGCGAAGTGAACCCCGGCGGGCTCCTGCTGCTGGCGCTGGCCACCGCCGCCGGCGGGCTTGCGATGCGGGCGCTGGGCTGCACCAACCCCTGGTTCATGGGGCCGCTGCTGGTGGCGATGAGTTTCACCATCGCCGGCCAGCCGCTGTCGGCCGTGCCCGGCTGGATGTCGAACACCGCGCAGCTCGTGATTGCGGTCAGCCTGGGCGTGCGCTTCAGCCGCGAATTCCTGCACACGGCGCCGCGCTGGCTGGGATCGGTGGCGCTGGGCACCGTCGGCATGCTGGTGCTGTGCGCGGGGGCCGCCTGGCTGCTGGCTTGGGCGACGGGGCTGCATCCCGCCACCATGATCCTGGGCACTTCGCCGGGCGGCATTGCCGAGATGTCGATCACCGCCAAGGTGCTGCAGCTGGGCGTGCCGGTGGTGACGGCGTTCCAGGTCTGCCGGCTGGTGGCGGTGCTGTTGCTCGCGGGGCCGATGTACCGATGGATTTACCAACGGAAATGAGCGGCGGGCGCTGAAAAGACGCAAAAAAAGCGCCGCTCGGGCGCTTTCTTGTTCGGGCGGGCGGGGAACCCGGGTTTTCAGTGCACCAGCACCGGCGTGTGCGCCAGCTCGGCATAGCCCTCGAGCGTGTCTTCCACTTCTTCCTGCGTGGGCGTGTTGAGCTGCCAGGCGGCGATCTGCTGCTGGAACAGTTCGGCCCAGGAACCGTCGAGGTAGACCTCCTTGCCCGAGCGCTTGTCGACGATCTCGAAGCCGTGGCGTTCCAGCACCGGGACGTTGGGCTGGTCCGGGGCGTCGCTTTCGTTCGGCTGCACGT
>NZ_JBFTPJ010000394.1:0-5072 GCF_056398445.1 Variovorax sp. 01T439_2 | reverse complement strand
GATGAATCCGTCGGTGCTGCGTGAAATCCTCAAGGTCACCGAGCGCCCCGGCATCATCAGCCTGGCCGGCGGCCTGCCCTCGCCCAAGACCTTCCCGATCCAGGCCTTTGCCGACGCCTGCGCCGAAGTGCTGCACAACGATGGCCAGGCCGCGCTGCAGTACGCCGCGAGCGAAGGCTATGCGCCGCTGCGCCAGGCCGTGGCCGACATGCTGCCGTGGAACGTCGATCCCGCGCAGGTGCTCATCACCACCGGCTCGCAGCAGGGCCTCGACCTGGTGGCCAAGGTGCTCATCGATCCGGGCAGCAAGGTGCTGGTCGAGACGCCCACCTACCTGGGCGCGCTGCAGGCCTTCGGCCCGATGGAGCCGAACCCGGTGAGCGTGGCGAGCGACGACGAGGGCGTGATCGTCGAAGACCTGGTGGCCAAGGCGAAGGATGGGCGCTTCATCTACCTGCTGCCCAATTTCCAGAACCCCACCGGCCGCACCATGACCGAGGCGCGCCGTGCGGCGGTGTCGGCCGCTGCGGCCGCGGCCGGCCTGCCGATCGTCGAGGACAACCCGTACGGCGAACTGTGGTTCGACGAAGCCCCGCCGCTGCCGCTCACGGCGCGCAACCCCGAAGGCTGCATCTACCTGGGTTCGTTCTCGAAGGTGCTCGCACCGGGCCTGCGCCTGGGCTTCCTGGTTGCGCCGAAGGCCATCTTCCCGAAGCTGCTGCAGGCCAAGCAGGCGGTCGACCTGCACACGCCGATCTTCACGCAGCGCATGGTCTCGGCCGTGATGAAGGACAACTTCCTCGAGCGCCACGTGCCCACCATCCGCGCGCTCTACAAGCGCCAGCGCGACGCGATGATGGCCGCGCTCACGCGCGAGATGGCCGGGCTGGACGTGAAGTTCAACGCGCCCAAGGGCGGCATGTTCCTGTGGGCCCGGCTGCCCGAAGGCATCGACACCGTCGCGCTCTTGCCCAAGGCGGTGGAGCGCAACGTGGCCTTCGTGCCGGGCGCGCCCTTCTATGCGGACCAGGGCGATCCGCGCACGCTGCGGCTGTCGTTCGTGACCGCCAGCGTCGAGGAGATCGACACCGCCATCGCCGCGCTGGCCCTGACGCTGCGCGAAGAGCTGGCGCTGCTGGGCGAACGCAGGCTTGCGCCCGAACCCGTCTGAGCCGCACAACACAAGGCAGACCACGATGCACATCGCCATCCTGACTTTCGACGGCTTCAACGAACTCGACTCGCTGATCGCGCTCGGGGTGCTCAACCGCATCAAGAGGCCGGGCTGGCGCGTGACGCTGGCCGCGCCCAGCGCCACGGTTACCTCGATGAACGGCGTCACCGTCCATGCGAGCTCCACGCTCGAGGCGGCCGCCGAGGCCGGCGCGGTGCTCGTCGGCAGCGGCATCCGCACGCGCGAGATCGCGGCCGACCCGGCCATCATGGGCGCGCTGCGCCGGCTCGATGCGAAGCGGCAGCTGATCGGCGCGCAATGCTCGGGCACGCTGCTGCTCGCCAAGCTGGGCCTGCTGGGCGCGGTGCCGGCCTGCACCGACCTCACGACCAAGCCCTGGGTGCAGGAGGCCGGCGTCGAGGTGCTCAACCAGCCTTTCTTCGCCAAGGGCAACGTGGCAACCGCCGGCGGCTGCCTGTCGGCGCCCTACCTCGCGGCCTGGCTCATCGCACGCAGCGAGGGCATCGAGGCCGCGACGAGCGCGCTGCACTACGTGGCGCCGGTGGGCGAGAAGGAAGACTACGTGGCGCGCGCGCTGCGCAACATCGAGCCTTACCTCCCCTCGGTTCCAGCAGCCACGGCCGCAGCTGCCTGAAGGAAGCATCGCAAGAAGACACACCATGATCAGCCTCGCCACGCTCGCGCTCTTCCTGCTGGCCGTTCTCGCGCTGTTCCTGTCGCCGGGGCCGAACATGGCCTTCGTGCTCTCGCACGGCGTGGCCCATGGGCCGCGCGGCGGCTTCGCGGCGGCGCTGGGCATCTCGTCGGCCGACCTGGTGCACACGCTCTTCGCCGCCACCGGCGTGACGGCGCTGGTCGCGGCCTGGCCGCCCTCGTTCGACCTGCTGCGCTACGCGGGTGCGCTGTACCTGCTGTGGCTCGCGGTGCAGGCCCTTCGCAGCAGCGGCGGCCTCCCCACGGGAGCGCGTGCGCAGCCATCCGCCTTCGCGCGCATCGTGCGCATGGCTTTCCTGAACAACCTCGTCAATCCGAAGGCGCTGCTGTTCTTCATGGTGTTCCTGCCGCAGTTCGTCGACCCGGCGCGCGGCAGCGTACCCTTGCAACTGGTGCAGCTCGGCGTCATGCTGTCGGCAGCCGCACTCGCGTTCAACACGCTGCTCGGCGCCTGCAGCGGACAGCTCGGCCGCTGGCTGCAGCGCCGCCCGGGGGCTGAAAAGTTCCAGCGCGGCCTGCTGGCCCTGGTGATGGTCGGCCTGGCGATTCGCCTGCTGCTGCTCGACCGTCCCGCCGTRCCATCCGCCCTGTCCGCCACACCTGTCCAAGGAAGCTGAACACCATGCTCAACATCTGGGGCCGCATCAGTTCGATCAACGTGCGCAAAGTCGTCTGGTGCGCGCAGGAACTCGGGCTCGACTTTCAACGCACCGAGGCCGGCGGCCGCTTCGGCGTGGTGCAGACGCCCGAGTACCTGGCGCTCAATCCGAACGCGATGGTGCCCACCATCGACGACGGCGAAGGCAGCGATCGCGTCACGCTGTGGGAATCGAACGTGATCGTGCGCTATCTCTGCGCCAAGCACTCGCACGGCAAGTTCTACCCGAGCGAGCTGCCCGCGCGCTYCGATGCCGAGCGCTGGATGGACTGGCAGCAGACCACGCTCAACCGCGCGAGCCGCGACGCCTTCGTGCAATGGGTGCGCACGCTGCCGGCCGAGCGCGACCCCGCGCTGATCGCGGCCTCGGTGCATGCGAGCGAGGCGCTGTTCGCGATGCTCGACGCGCATCTTTCGCGGCAGCCCTTCATGGCCGGCGACCGCTTCACCATGGCCGACATTCCCATCGGCTGCGAGGCGCACCGCTGGTTCGGCCTGCCGCCGGCCGAATACCAGCGCCCGAGCTGGCCGAACCTCGAACGCTGGTACGGCGAACTGATCTCCCGGCCGGGCACGCGCGGCGTGCTCGACCTCCCGCTCGAATGAAAAGCATGAAACCCCGCCCGTTCAAACAAGTCGACGTCTTCACCGCCACGCCCTACCTCGGCAACCCGCTCGCCGTGGTGCTCGACGGCAGCGGCCTGGGCGACGCCGAGATGCAGCGCTTCGCGCAGTGGACCAACCTGTCGGAAACCACCTTCCTGCTGCCGCCGACCGAACCCTCGGCCGACTACCGCGTGCGCATCTTCACGCCCGGCGGCGAGCTGCCCTTTGCGGGCCATCCCACCATCGGCAGCTGCCATGCCTGGCTGCAGGCCGGCGGCAAGCCGAAGGCGGCGGGCCGGATCGTGCAGCAGTGCGCGGCCGGCCTGGTGCCGCTGCGCCATGAAGGCGAGCGCCTGGCTTTCTCGGCCCCGCCGCTCAAGCGCAGCGCGCCCAGCCCCACGCTGCTGGCCAAGGTGGCGGGTGCGCTGGGCCTGAAGGCGCAGCAGGTGGTCGCGGCCCAGGTGCTCGACAACGGACCGGTGTGGTTCGGCCTGCTGCTCAGCGATGCGGACACCGTGCTCCGGCTGGTGCCCGACCACCGCATGCTCAAGGAGCTGGGCGTGAAGGCCGGCGTGGCGGGTGTGCCGACCGAGCAGGGCGCGTCGATGCTGATCGGCCGCTCGAACCGCGAGGCGCGCGCCTTCGGCGGCAAGTCCGTTGCCATCGACCAAGACGACGGCCAGAAGATCGACCTCGAGGTACGCGCCTTTGCCGCGCCCATCGGCGTGGAAGAAGACCCGGTCACCGGCAGCCTCAACGCCAGCCTGGCCGAATGGCTGATTGCCGACGGCCACATGCCCGCGCGCTATGTGGCCGCGCAGGGCCAGTGCCTCGGCCGTTCCGGGCGGGTGTACATCGAGCGCGACGCCGACGGCAAGGTGTGGGTCGGCGGCGATGCCGTGGCCTGCGTCGACGGCCAGGTCACGCTGTAGGGCACAACACACCATGCACGCGCAGCTCGACCACCTGGTGATCGCCGCCGCCTCGCTGGCCGAGGGCGTGGCGTGGTGCGAGGCCACGCTCGGCGTCACGCCGGGCCCCGGTGGCTCGCATCCGCTGATGGGCACGCACAACCGGCTGCTGAACATCGCGGCCGAGGGGTTCCCGCAGGCCTACCTCGAAATCATCGCGATCGAGCCCGGCAAGCGGCCATCGCGCCCCGGCACGCGCCGCTGGTTCGACCTGGACGACCCGGTGCTGCAGGCCGGGCTCGCGCGGCGCGGACCGCGGCTGGTGCACTTCGTCGCGCGCGTGCCTGATGCACACGCCGCGCTGCAGGCGCTGGCGCACGAGGAGCACGCGCACATCGACCGTGGGCAGTTGCTCGAAGCCTCGCGCGACACGCCCGCCGGTCGGCTCGAATGGCAGATCACGGTGCGCAACGACGGCCAGCGCCTCTTCTACGGCGCGCTGCCCACGCTGATCCAGTGGGGCCCGGTGCATCCCACCGACGCCATGCCGGCCTCAGGCCTTGCGATGCGCTCGCTGCAGGCCACGCATCCGCGCGCGGCCGACCTCTCTGCGGCGCTGTCGGCCATCGGCATGGCCGGCATGGCGGTGCAGGCCGGCGCACCCAATCTGGTGGCCGTGCTCGACACGCCCCGCGGCCCCGTCACGCTTCAATCCGAAGGACTCTGACATGCTGAGCTTGACCGAAATCGCCTGGTTCGCACTCGCCTCGATGCTGCTGGCGCTCACGCCGGGGCCGAACATGATCTATTGCGTGTCGCGCACGCTCATCCAGGGCCGGCGCGCCGGGCTGGTCTCGCTCGGCGGCGTGATGATGGCCTTTCTTGCGCACCTGTTCGCGGCCGCGCTCGGCCTCACCGCGCTGCTGCTGGCGGTGCCGGTCGCGTTCGACGCGATCCGGCTTGCCGGCGCCGCCTACCTGCTGTGGCT
>NZ_JBFTPJ010000393.1:0-5081 GCF_056398445.1 Variovorax sp. 01T439_2 | reverse complement strand
GTCCACACCTGGCTGCCGGACGTGCACGTCGAGGCGCCGACCGGCGGCTCGGCCGTGCTGGCCGCGATCATGCTGAAGCTCGGCGCCTACGGCTTCCTGCGCTTCTCGATGCCGATCGCACCCGATGCCTCGCACGAATGGGCCTGGCTCATGATCGCGCTGTCGCTGATCGCGGTGATCTACGTCGGCCTGGTGGCGCTGGTGCAGGAAGACATGAAGAAGCTCGTGGCCTACTCGTCGGTTGCCCACATGGGCTTCGTGACGCTCGGCTTCTTCATCTTCAACGAGCTGGGCGTGTCCGGCGGCATCGTGCAGATGATTGCCCACGGCTTCGTCTCGGGCGCCATGTTCCTTGGCATCGGCGTGCTCTACGACCGCGTGCATTCGCGCCAGATCGCCGACTACGGCGGCGTGGTCAACACCATGCCCAAGTTCGCCGCGTTCGCGCTGCTGTTCGCCATGGCCAATTGCGGCCTGCCGGGCACCGCCGGTTTCGTGGGCGAGTGGATGGTCATCCTGGGCGCGGTCAAGTCCAACTTCTGGATCGGCGCCGGCGCCGCCACCGCGCTGATCTTCGGCGCGGCCTACACCCTCTGGATGTACAAGCGCGTGTACCTCGGCCCGGTCGGCAACGACCATGTCAAGGAACTCACCGACATCAATGCCCGCGAATTCCTGATGCTGTCGCTGCTGGCCATTGCCGTGCTGTGGATGGGCATCCATCCGAAGCCGTTCACCGATGTGATGGACGCTTCCGTGACCGAGCTTCTTCGCCATGTGGCGATCTCGAAGCTGCCCTGATATGACCCCCACGTTTGCGGCTACGCCGCTGCTCTGCCCCCCGAGGGGGCCCTGGACCGGCTTGGGGCGGCCCTGCGCCGTCCAGCCACGCTGAAGAAGAGAACGAGATGATTGACAAACTCAGCTGGGTCGCGATCTACCCCGAAATCGTGCTGCTGGTCATGGCCTGCATCATTGCGCTGGTCGACCTGTCGAGCACCAGTGCGCAGCGCACGCGCACCTACATCCTGACGCTGCTCACGCTGGCCGCGGTGGCCGTGCTCACGGGCCTTGCCGCCAACGACGGCAAGACGGTCTACGGCTTCGGCGGCATGGTCGTGAGCGATCCCATGGGCAACTGGCTCAAGTGCTTTGCCACGGTGGCCCTGATGGTCACGCTGGTCTACGGACGGCCCTATGCGGCGGACCGCGACATGCTGCGCGGCGGCGAGATGTTCACCATCGGCATGTTCGCGCTGCTGGGCATGTTCGTGATGATCTCGGGCAGCAACTTCCTCTTGATCTACCTGGGTCTCGAACTGCTCACGCTGTCGAGCTATGCGCTGGTGGCGCTGCGCCGCGACAACGCGGTGGCCAGCGAAGCGGCCATGAAGTATTTCGTGCTCGGCGCCATGGCCAGCGGCTTCCTGCTCTATGGCCTGTCGATGCTGTACGGCGCGACCGGTTCGCTCGACACCAACGAAGTGTTCAAGATCATCGCGAGCGGCAAGGTGAACCACCAGGTGCTGGTGTTCGGCCTGGTGTTCATCGTGGCAGGCCTGGCCTTCAAGGTGGGGGCGGCGCCTTTCCACATGTGGGTGCCCGATGTCTACCAGGGCGCTCCGACGGCGGTCACGCTGCTGATCGGCGCGGCGCCCGAGCTGGCCGCCTTTGCCATCATCATCCGCCTGCTGGTGGAAGGGCTGCTGCCGCTGGCCATCGACTGGCAGCAGATGCTGGCGCTCCTGGCCATCGCCTCGCTGCTGGTGGGCAACCTGGCCGCCATCGCGCAGACCAACCTCAAGCGCATGCTGGCCTACTCGACCATTGCGCAGATGGGCTTCATGCTGCTCGGCCTGGTGGCGGGCGTGG
This sequence comes from Variovorax sp. 01T439_2, assembly GCF_056398445.1. Lineage (NCBI taxonomy): Bacteria > Pseudomonadati > Pseudomonadota > Betaproteobacteria > Burkholderiales > Comamonadaceae > Variovorax > Variovorax sp. 01T439_2. Next base: position 3,209 of record NZ_JBFTPJ010000393.1, on the reverse strand, counting down.
TCAACGGCAACACCTACAACGCACAGTTCGCCTACAGCGCCTCGATGTTCTACATCGTGACCTACGTGCTGACCACGCTGGCGAGCTTCGGCATCATCCTGCTGCTGGCGCGCGAGGGTTTCGAAAGCGAAGAGATCACCGACCTGGCCGGCCTGAACCAGCGCAGCCCGCTGTACGCGGGCGTGATGGCCATCGCCATGTTCTCGCTGGCGGGCCTGCCGCCGCTGGTCGGTTTCTACGCCAAGCTGGCGGTGCTGCAGGCGCTGATTGCCTCGGGCCAGGCGCTCTACATCGGCCTGGCGGTGTTTGCGGTGGTCATGTCGCTGATCGGCGCCTTCTACTACCTGCGCGTAGTCAAGGTCATGTACTTCGACGCTCCGGTCACGGCCAGCACCGTGTCGGCGCCGCGCGACGTGCGCACCGTGCTGTCGATCAACGGCCTGCTGATCCTCGTGCTGGGCATCGTTCCCGGCGGCCTCATGACGCTGTGCGCCAAGGCCATCGTGGCCACGCTGGCGAACTGATCCCGGCCCGCCCACGGTGTCGCAAACCGCATCGGTCTGGGTCGTTCTGCTGGTGGCGCTGCTGGCGGCCAACCTGCCGTTCTTCAATGACCGGCTGTTCGGCGTCGTGCCCCTGGCCACGCGGCCCAAGCCGCTTTCGGTGCGGCTCGCCGAACTGGTGGTGCTGTACTTCGCCGCGGGCGGCGTGGGTTTGCTGTTCGAAAGCCGGGCAGGGCAGATCGCCCCGCAGGGCTGGGAGTTCTACGCGGTGACCGGCGCGCTTTTCATCGTGCTGGCCTTTCCAGGGTTCACCTGGCGCTACCTCATGAAGCACAGGCACGGATGACCGACATGACTTCTCCCATCGCCGATTCGCACCTGAAGGAAGAACGCACGGCCAGCGAGGTGCTGGTCAAGGGCAACTTCCTCCAGGTCTGCCGCGACACCGTGCGCCTGCCCGACGGCCACAGCGCCACACGCGAGTACGTGATCCACCCGGGCGCGGTGGTGGTGATTCCGCTGCTCGACGACGGCCGCGTGGTGCTGGAGCGGCAGTACCGCTATCCGGTCGGGCATGTGATGGTCGAGTTTCCGGCCGGCAAGCTCGATGCGGGCGAAGACCCGCTGGTGTGCGGCCAGCGCGAACTGCTCGAGGAAACCGGCTACACCGCGAGCGAATGGGCCTACGCCGGCGCCATGCACCTGGCCGTGGCGTATTCCACCGAGATCATCCACATCTACTTTGCGCGCGGCCTGTCGCTCGGCAAGCGGCAACTCGACCACGGCGAGTTTCTCGACGTGTTCACGGCCACGCCGGCCGAAGTTGCGCTCTGGTGCCGCGACGGCACGCTCACCGATGCCAAGTCGCTGACCTGCACGCTGTGGCTGCAGAACGTTCTTTCGGGTGCATGGTCACTCGATTGGCAAGCCACCGCTTCGCAGGGCGGCGCGGGATAATCCGCGCATGAAGGTTCTCGATCTGCGCTGCTCGCATGGCCACGGCTTCGAAGGCTGGTTTGCGTCCAATGAGGCTTTCGAAACCCAGCTGGCCGCCGGACTGGTGGAATGCCCGGTGTGTGCCGACACGCGCATCGTCAAGCTGCTGAGCGCGCCGCGCCTGAACCTGGGCAACGCGAAGGCGCCGGCAGAGGCCGCTGCGGCATCGGCATTGCCATCTTCGGTGCCCGCCAAGGCCCAGCTCCCGGCCGAACAGTCCCCGGAGGCCCGCTGGATGCGCGCCGTGCGCGAGGTTCTCGCAAAGACCGAGGACGTGGGCGACCGTTTTGCCGACGAGGCGCGCAGGATGCACTACGGCGAAGCCGAAGAGCGCGGGATCCGCGGCCAGGCGACCCGCGAGCAGGCCGAGGCGCTGCTCGAAGAGGGCATTCCGGTGATGGCCCTGCCCATCCCCGCAGCGCTCAAGGAAACGCTGCAGTAGTCTGCAGCCGGTCCAGCATCAAGCCGTGAACTGCAGCGCGGCCAGGCGGGCATAGACCCCGCCTTGCGCCACCAGCGTGGCGTGCGTTCCCTGTTCGACGATGCCGCCATGGTCCAGCACGATGATGCGGTCGGCCTTCTGCACGGTGGCCAGGCGGTGCGCAATCACCAGCGTTGTGCGGCCTTCCATGGCCGATTCGAGCGCCGCCTGCACCATGCGCTCGCTCTCCGCATCGAGCGCGCTGGTGGCTTCGTCGAGCAGCAGCAGCGGCGGGTTCTTGAGAATGGCGCGCGCAATCGCGATGCGCTGGCGCTGTCCGCCCGACAGGCGCACGCCCCGTTCGCCCAGGAAGGTGTCGTAGCCCTCGGGCAGCGCCTGCAGGAAATCGTGCGCAAAGGCCGCGCGCGCGGCGGCATGCACTTCGTCGGTGGTCGCGTCGGGGCGGCCGTAGCGGATGTTCTCCAAGGCGCTGGCCGAGAAGATCACGGCGTCCTGCGGCACCAGGCCGATGCGGGTGCGCAGCTCGGGCAGCGCAAGCGAGGCCAGCGGCGCGCCGTCCAGCAGCAGGCGGCCCGATTGCGGATCGTAGTAGCGCAGCAGCAGCTGGAACACCGTGCTCTTGCCGGCGCCGCTCGATCCCACCAGGGCCACCGTTTCGCCGGGCGCGATGTCGAGGCTGAAGTCCTTGAGCGCCGGCGTGCCGGGCCGCGAGGGGTAGTGGAAGGTCACCGCCTCGAGCTGGACGGCGCTACCGGCCACGGGGACGGGCGCAGCCACCGGATCGGGTGGTGAAACGATGGCCGCCGGGGCATGCAGCAGTTCCATCAGGCGCTCGGTTGCGCCGGCCGCGCGCAGCAGGTCGCCGTAGACTTCGCCGAGTACCGCGGTCGCACTCGCAAGAATGGCCACGTACACCACCGTCTGGCCCAGGTGGCCGGCCGTGATGTCGCCGCGCAGCACCGCCTGCGTGCCCTGGTAGAGGCCCCAGAGCAGCGCCGCCGAGGTGGCGATGATGATGAAGGCCACCAGCACGGAACGCGCCTTGGTGCGGCGTACCGCGGTCTTGAAGGCGTTCTCGGTCGAGGCCTTGAAGCGGCCGGCCTCGCGCGATTCGGCCGTGTAGCTCTGCACCACCGGAATTGCGTTGAGCACCTCGGCCGCGATGGCGCTCGAATCGGCCACGCGGTCCTGGCTCTCACGCGAGAGCTTGCGCACGCGCCGGCCGAACCACATGCTCGGCAGCACCACCAGCACCAGGATGCCCAGCA
>NZ_JBFTPJ010000392.1:0-5085 GCF_056398445.1 Variovorax sp. 01T439_2 | reverse complement strand
CTTGTGTACGTCGTACTTCGCTTCTGCCATGTGCCGTGACCGGTGCCCCATGCGCAAAGGCAACGTCTCGTCTTCCACGAACTTCAACATGGCCTGTTCAAGTGCATCGACCGATTTGACGGGCACCAGGAGACCGTTTTCTCCGTGCACCACTGTTTCGCGGCAACCAGGAGCGTCAGTGGTGATGATGGCGCGCCCCATTGCCATGGCTTCCAGCACGGTGCGAGGTGTGCCCTCACGATAGCTGGGCAACACATACACACTGCTGCGTGCAATGGCAGGACGCACGTCATCCAGACGGCCCAGGAATTCCAGCGTCCCGTCAGCCACCCAGGCGTCCAACTCGTGTTGCGCAATGGCGTTGGGGTTGGTGTCGATCCACCCCACCAACAAACAGCGAACCTCGGGGTGTACCGCCCTGACCCTGCGAGCAGCCTGCGCATATTCGCGCACACCCTTGTCGCCAAGCAAGCGGGCAATCAACAAGAAGCATGGATACCCTGACGGCAGCGGCACAGTTTGGAAGGCAGCTACGTCCACACCTGAACCATTGACCACACGGGTTCGTCCATCGAGCTTGACGAGCTTCCGTTGACGAAACAACGCCTCATCGTCGGGGTTCTGAAAAAACACTGTGTGCACACGCGCCAGAGCAATCGCATACAACCGCTGCACCAATTCCTGCAAACCGCTGCGCTTGCCTTCGCCTTGGAACGTGTACCCCAGTCCGGTGACAAGCGCAAAGCGCTGCGGAACGCCAGCCAGCCATGCGGCCAGGGAACCATAGATCACCGGCTTGATGGTGTAGCCCAGCACGTGTTCAGGCCGCAGGCGACGCATGAGCCGCCAAAGACTCCACAGTGTCCGCAAGTCCGCAGCCGGATTGGTGCCGGTGCGGCGCATGGCGACGTCGTGCACCACAACACCTGCAGCCTGCAATTGCCGGCGGACTGGGTTGCTCTCAGGTAGGTCGGGGGCTGCCACATGCACCTGAAAGCCGCGAGCCTGCAGCGCAGCGATCAGAGGGCCGCGAAAATTGATCAGCGACTCAGCCAGACTGGCGATCAGCAGGAACTTCATCGCACGCCGCTCCGCACCGGCGCCTGCTCCGCCAGCCAAGCCTGGAACATCAGCACGCACCAGAGTTGATGCTGCCAATTACGCTGCCCACTCAGGTGCTCGGCCCACCGTTGTCTTATGGGCGCGGGATTGAAATAGCCTTCGCGCTTCAGGCGGGTCTCGCTCAGCAAGTCTTCTGCCCAGTGGCGCAAAGGGCCACGCAACCAGCTATCGATGGGTACGCCAAAGCCCATCTTGGGCCGCTCTATCAACGCCTTGGGCACATGCCGAAACAGCACCTGGCGCAGCGCCCATTTGGTCGTGTAGCTCTTGTTCTCGCGTCGGAGCTTGTATTGCATAGGCAACCGCCATGCGAATTCCACGACCCGGTGATCGAGAAAAGGCACACGCGTTTCCAGGCTCACGCCCATCGCAGCCCGGTCTACCTTGGCCAGGATGTCGTCGGGCAGATAGGTCTGCAGGTCGAGCGACATCATGCGCTCCACATCGCTCATGCTCTTGCGATTGGGAGCCGGGTCATCGAGTACCGTGGTTGGTTCGGTGCCACCCAGGACTACGTCTTCGGGGTGGAGCCAGTGAGAAACCATGCCTCGATAAAGCTCGGCCGCGGAGCCCGCCGTCATGACGCCTGCGCCCTTGTGCAACTTGTCGCCCACGTTCGCCCACTGGCGGGCAAGCGGCGTATAGGCCGCTATGCGGTTCAACCGGTGCGGCGACACGCTCGTCAGCCCCATGGCCAACGCGCGCCTCAATCTCAGGGGCACCATGGATAAGCGCCGCCACAGACTTGCGGTGAGCGAATACAGGTTGTAGCCACAGAACAATTCGTCCCCTGCGTCGCCCGACAGCGATACCGTGACATGACGGCGCGCAAGTTGGCTCACCAGAAAGGTGGCAATCTGCGAAGAATCCGCGAACGGTTCGCTGTAAAGCTTGGGCAAACCGGGAATGACGGCCAGCGCTTGCTCTGGCGTGACATACAACTCGGTGTGCTCGGTACCCAAGTGCTGTGCCACCGCCTTGGCGTGTTCAGCTTCGTTGTAAGCGGTTTCGTGAAAGCCGATCGAGAAGGTCTTGACGGGCCGATGGGCTTGCGCCTGCATCAACGCCACAACGGTAGAAGAATCAATACCACCCGAGAGAAATGCTCCGAGCGGCACATCGGCCACCATTTGCTGTCGCACGGCGTCCTTGAGCAACACCTCCAAGGCATCAACCGCCTCTGTGGGGCTTCCCTCGAACAGATGGGCCACTCCTTGCTCGGCCGCCGCTGCATTCGACCAATAGGTTTCCAAGACAGGCTCAGGAGCGGCCTGAGACACGGTCAGCAAGCTGCCCGGTAACAGCTTGTGGACGCCCTCATAGATGGAATGATGGCCACCCACGTTGTTGTGCCGCATGTACAGGCACAGTGAATCGCGATTGATCTGCGCACGAAATATGGGATGCGCTCGTAGCGCGCTCAGTTCCGAGCCAAACAAGAACACCGCAGCGGAGCCACTGCCCTGCCATCCGTAATAGAGCGGCTTTTCACCCATGCGGTCACGTGCAAGTGTCAGGGTTCGGTTCTGTCTGTCCCAAACAGCAAAGGCAAACATGCCCACCGATCGCTCCACGGTAGCGCGAATGCCCCAGCCCTCGAAGCCGGCCAAGAGCGTTTCGGTATCCGAATGCCCTCTCCAGCCAGGAGCCGCGCCGCTCCGGCCCAGTTCGGCGCGCAAGTCCAGGTGGTTGTAGATCTCGCCATTGAAGACAAGCACGTATCGGCCGCTGACAGAGGTCATGGGCTGTGCACCAGCCTCAGACAACTCCACAACTGATAGGCGACGGTGCCCTAGGCCAATGGCAGCGTCTGGATCCAGCCACTGTCCATCTGCATCAGGCCCACGGTTCACGATTGCATCCGTCATCGCTTTGAGGCACTGCGCGGCCTCACCACGCCAATGACCGTTAAAAAAACCAGCTATTCCGCACATTTTTATAACTCCCTTTTTTAATAATAAATATGCGCAGCCCGAACCGGTACGCCGCCGACTCAGGCAATACGCATCGATATCTTGCAAATTTCCTAGAGACACTCCTTCTGCTACCTTTTTATAGGCCAGCCATATAACCGAAATTCCGCTCGCCCGTTCGCATACGAAATTGGCCGTGACATGCCAATTAAGTACGGCTCGGCGAATCCGGCGCTTTTGAATACCGTGTTTCCCACACTTTTTGCGCGTCTCATTCCGCACATTTTTCTTTCCTGCCGGCCTTCAATAGAAGACTAGCCAGCTGAGGCCCTACCTTCTGTACACAGAATTCGGCTTCCACGCGTTGGCGCCCTGCGTGCCCCATGGTTTGCCGCAGGTCAGCGTCGAGCAGGAGTTGCTCGAGTTTCACCACCCAACTATCTGCGGACGCCGCCAGGAACCCATTGACCCCATCCCCCACGATCTGCGTATTGACCCCAATTGGCGAAGCGACGACAGGTAAGCCGCATGCCATATATTGAATGAGCTTGTAGCCACATTTGCCACGCTCCCACGGCGAGTCGCTCAAAGGCATGATGCCGATGTCGCACTCAGAAATAGCTTGGACTTCCGATTCCTCAGTCCACGGTGCGCACTCGATGTCTACGCCGGTCATTTCCAAACTACCGCCTATCACGCGCAGCTTGAAAGCGAAGCGTGCAGCCAGTTTCGTCAAAGGCAATTCAAGTGCGGCCAAATACTTAACTGTGGATGGCGAGCCGATCCATACGATGCGAGGCACGCCTGCCTGACGTCGATGCAGCGACTGGAGAGGGTATCGCTCTAAATCAATTACCGTAGGCAACACTTCGACCCACGGAGCACCAGCGTCTCGCGCGCGCTGAGCCAAGTAATCATTGCCGGCGACGACCAAACGCCCCCCGGTCATCAAAAGATCAATGCGTCGCCCCAACAAACGACGAACCCAAGCCGAAGGATGCAAATCGTAGTTGTGGAAAATCGCGTCGTCGTAGTCGAGTACATATGGCATGCCGCCGAGCAGTGCTTTCTCCCAAGAGACCGGCACCCAGGGCAATGCCTCTTTTTCAATCCAGATCAAATCAAATTGATCGCTTTGGAGCAATTGCCACGCGCGATTTGCGTAAGCCTTCAGCACTGCACCGCCGCCGTACTTTTTTCTTTTGTACTTGTTCAGCAGCATCTCATTTCCAAAGAGCGGCTGAATCGTGCTCTCTATCCCCGCCTTCTCCAAAGCAGACGTGAATTGCAAAGAACGCAAGCGAGAGGAAGCACCCAAGCGACCGTAACGTGTTAGCGCAAGAATTTTCATTTGCGCGGCGTTTTCAGAATAGCCGGGAACTCTCGCCAGAGCATTCCATAAGCCTGTAGCGTATTTCGCAAATCTTCCATTCCGCCACGCACCAAGGAAAATACAGCACGAGTTACAGGCTCAACTAGCAAAGTTGTTCCGGCAAGCACCCAAGCAGGGAAGAAAGAAAAATGTTTGAACGCATATAACAAACGACTTCGCAGTGAGTAAAAAAGTCGACCTGCTTTGACCTGCTCCGAAGTGCCACCTCCTGCGTGGAACGCCTGTGCACTAGCCAGATAAACACTGCGCCAGCCGGCTCGCTTGGCGCGATAAGATAAATCTACTTCTTCAAAATAAACAAAAAAACGCTCATCGAATCCGCCTAATTTTTCAAAAAGGGACCGTCGGACTAGAAAAAAGGCACCGATAACTTGATCAACCTCTCTATCGTGAGCGTGATTCCATTCCCCCATGTGTTGACCCCAGGAGCGCAGTCCAGGTATTTTATTTAAACCAAGTGCTTGAGAAAGAAATAGAAATGTGGCGGGAAAGCGCGAGCAACTACGAGACACTCGCCCTGCCGAATCTATCAACTGAATTCCGGCAATACCGACACTTGAATTTTCAGCACACTCCATATAGCCCAGCGGGGCCGACAGTGAATCGCGAAGTAATTGGGCATCAGGATTCAAAAAAAGAATGTACTTGCCCTTGCAA
>NZ_JBFTPJ010000391.1:0-5105 GCF_056398445.1 Variovorax sp. 01T439_2 | reverse complement strand
GTGTAGCGCACGCGCGGATGCCCTCAGGCCGAGGCCTTGATGGCATCCGTCAAAAACCGCACGAAAGCCTTGCCTGCATCGGGCAATGAACGGCCCGCGAGCGTCTCGACTTCGAGGTGGCGCTCGTTCATCTCGCGGTCCTTCAGCGGAATGGCCACCAGCGCCTTCGACTTGAGCTGCGTGCGGATCGACAGCTCGCCATAGAAGGCGATGGTGCCGCCGCCCGCCGCCGCAAAGCTCACCAGCGCATTCGCATGGTTGCTCGACATGGCCTGCACGTACTGCAGCCCCTGCCGGCTGCAGCTGATGTCCAGCAGCTGCCGGATCGAGCTGTCCCGCGGCGGCAGGCCCAGCGGATAGGCCGCCACCTGGCGCAGCGAGAGCTGCCGCTGCCCCGCCAGCGGATGGTCGCTCGCCATCACGGCGAGGATCGGGCTCGGGTGGCGCAGCTCGATCCGGATGCCGGGCTCGGGCACCGCACTCAGCGTGATGCCCACGTCCGCTTCGCCGTCGCGGATGCGGCCGGGAATCTCGTGGGGCGGGCAGACCTCCAGGTGAAAGCGGATGCCTTCATGCTTCGCGCGAAAGCGCGAGATCAGCGTGGGAAGAAAGTCGAACGCGAAGCCCTCGGTGCTTGCCACGCGCACGCGCCCGCTGCGCAGGCCGCGCAGGCCCTGGATCTCGCCAGCCACGCGCTCGATGTCCTGCTGCACCCGCTTGGCATGCGCAGCCAGCAGCTCGCCGGCCGCATTGGGCACCATGCCGCGCGCATGCCGGTCGAACAGCAGCGTGTCGAGCTCGCGCTCCAGGCGCGCCACCTGCCGGCTCACGGCGGAAGGCGCCACGTTGAGCTTGAGCGCCGCCTCCTTCACCGACCCGGTCCTGACCACCTCCAGGAAGTAGCGGACCGCGGTTTCCTGCAGCGTGTGAAGCGACATGTTTCTTCCTTGTGGCCGCGTGGCGACGCGCGTTTGTCGATTGCCGAATCGGCAATCCACAATTCTAAACATTGCGCTTGTGGCAGCGCGTTGCGGCTCCTAGGATGAGCCTGCATCCCCGCTCTGTCGTTCCTCCAGGAGTCCTTCATGAAACGCCTCCCCGCACTGGCCTGCATGGTGCTGCTGCTGTCCTGCCTCGGCCTCGCGCCCTTCGCCGCGCTGGCCGCCGACACCGGGTTTCCGTCGCGCCCGGTCACGCTCGTGATTCCCTTTCCGCCCGGCGGCGCCACCGACGTGAACGGCCGCGTGATCGCGCAGCGCCTGGGCAAGGAGCTCGGCCAGCCCGTGGTCATCGAGAACCGCGGCGGCGCCGGCACGGTGATTGGCGCGAGCTACGTTTCCAAGGCGGCGCCCGACGGCTACACGCTGCTGATCAGCTCGGGCACCACCTTCACGGTGAACCCCGCGATCCGCCCCAACCTGCCCTACGACCCGGTCAAGGGCTTCGAGCCGATCGGCCTGGCCGGGCGCGTGGGCCTCATCCTGCTGGCGAACAGCGAAGTGCCGGTGCAAACGGTCAAGCAGTTCGTCGACTACGTGAAGGCCTCGCCCGGAAAGTACTCGTACGCGTCCTTCGGCACCGGCACCACCTCGCAGTTTGCCGGCGAGACCATCCTGCATGCCGCCGGCCTCAAGATGACGCACGTGCCCTACAAGGGCAGCGCGCCGGCCATGACCGACCTCATGGGCGGGCAGGTTCCGTTCAGCATCGACACCGTGAGCGCGGCCATTCCCCAGCTCAAGAGCGGCAAGATCAAGGCCATTGCCGTGACCACGGCCAAGCGCTCGACGCTGCTGCCCGACGTGCCCACCATGGCCGAGAGCGGCTACCCCGAAGTCAACACCGACACCTGGCTGGTGCTGGTGGCGCCGAAGGGCCTGCCGCCCGAGGTGAAGGCCAAGCTCGAGAAGGCGCTGGCCGCGACCATGGCCGATCCCGACACGCGCGCCAAGCTCAGTGCGCAGGGCCTGGAGCCGGGCTATGCCAATTCCGCCGCCGTGAGCGAGCTGATCAACAAGGAATTGCCGCTGATGCGCGCGATTGCCGCCCGCGCCAACATCACAGCAGATTAAATGAACGCCCCCCAAGCGACATGAGCACCCACAGCGAATTGATCGAACACTCCGCCGTCGAACTGCGCCGGCTCATCGGCAGCAAGGCGGTCTCGCCCGTCGAGCTGCTCGAGGCCTGCATCGCGCGCATCGAGCGCGTGAACCCCTTCATCAACGCCGTGACCGCCACCTGCTTCGAGCGCGCGCGGGCCGAGGCCCGGGCGGCCGAGAGCGCCGTGATGCGCGGCGATGCGCTGGGGCTGCTGCACGGCCTGCCGCTCGGCGTGAAGGACCTGGAGCCGACCGAAGGCCTGCTCACCACCTGGGGCTCCGCGATCTTCCGCGACCACGTGCCGCAGGAGGACATCGAGCTGGTGGCCCGCCTTCGCAGGGCCGGCGCCATCGTCGCGGGCAAGACCAACGTTCCCGAAATGGGCGCCGGTRCCAACTCGCGCAACGAGGTGTGGGGCGCCACCGGCAACCCCTTCAACCCGAACCTCAATGCCGGCGGTTCCTCCGGCGGCTCGGCCGCCGCGCTGGCCTGCGACATGCTGCCCGTGTGCACCGGCTCCGACACCGGCGGCTCGCTGCGCATTCCGGCCGCCAAGTGCGGCGTGGTGGGCTTCCGGCCTTCGCCGGGCATCGTGCCGAGCGTGCGCAAGCTGCTGGGCTGGACGCCGATCTCGGTCGTGGGCCCGATGGGCCGCACGGTGGAAGATGCCTGCCTGCAGATGGCCGCGTCCGCCGGCATGCACGCGGGCGATCCGCTGAGCTATCCGCTCGATCCGCTCGGCTTCCTGAAGCCGGCCGGCATCGACCTCAGCAACCTGCGCGTGGCGTGGACCGAAGACTTCGGCACCTGCGCGGTGGACGACGGCATCCGCGCCACCATGCGCAGCAAGATCGGCGCGATGCAGCACCTCTTCAAGCGCTGCGACAAGATCGAACTCGACCTCGGCGAAGCGCACCGCTGCTTCGACGTGCTGCGCGCCGAGGCCTTCGTGGCCGGCATGCATGCCGCCTACCAGCGCGACCCCGCCAGCCTGGGCCCCAACTCCCGTGCCAACTACGAGATGGGCGCGCAGATGAGCCTGCTCGACAGCGCCTGGGCCCAGGCCGAGCAGACCCGGCTCATCAAGCGCTTCCAGGCCGCCTTCGCCGACTACGACCTGATCCTTTCGCCCACCACGCCGGTGTCGCCCTTTCCGTGGACGCAGCTCTATGCCGACACCATCAACGGCGAGAAGCAGGCCAACTACTACCGCTGGCTCGCGCTGACCTACGTGGTCACGCTGACGACGCATCCGGCGCTGGCGCTGCCCTGCGGCCTCGACCATGCGGGCATGCCTTTCGGGCTGCAGATCGTGGGCGCGTTCAGGGCCGACCACCAGGTGCTGGGCGCGGCGCACGCCATGGAAAAGGCCTTCGCGGCCGACGCGCAATTGCGCCGCCCGCGGCCCGACATCGCGTCGCTGCGCGCGGCCGAACCTGCGCTCAGGTCGATCGTCACGGCGCCGCCCGGTGCGGGCCGCAGCGCGCCTGCAGCCGCCACCTCCGCGGTCTGAGAAAGCCCCGGGGCCGGCCAGCGCGCCGGCCTTGACCTTGACATGGTGTCAGCCTGGAAACTGGCGATGCGCTGCGCGTGGTGCGCAGCAGCATCTTCCTGTTTTCTCGTTGGAGCACCCGATGAACCACGCGCATTCCGGAGCGCCGCAGCACCCGCATCACGAAGGCCACCACGCGCCGCATGCACACACGCCTGCGCCTGCGCCCGCCGGCACCATCTACACCTGCCCGATGCATCCGGAGATCCGGCAGGACCATCCGGGCCACTGCCCCAAGTGCGGCATGACGCTGGAGCCCGAGATGCCGACGCTCGACGAGGGCGAAGACCCCGAGCTGCGCGACTTCAAGCGCCGCTTCCTGTGGACGCTGCCACTCACGCTCGCGGTGGCCGTGCTCGCCATGGCGGGGCACCGGCTGCAGTGGTTCGAGATGGCCACGCAGAGCTGGATCGAGCTGGTTCTTTCGCTGCCCATCGTGCTGTGGGCAGGCTGGCCCTTCTTCCGGCGCGCCGTGCAATCGGTCGCCAACCGCAGCCCCAACATGTGGACGCTCATCGGCCTGGGCACCGCGGCCGCCTTCGCCTACAGCGTGGTGGCCACGGCGGCGCCGCGCGTGTTTCCCGATTCGTTCCTGTCGATGGGCCGCGTGGCGGTGTACTTCGAGGCGGCCGCGGTGATCATCTCGCTCACGCTGCTCGGGCAGATCCTCGAGCTCAAAGCGCGCTCGCAGACCTCGGCGGCGATCAAGTCGCTGCTCGGCCTTGCGCCCAAGACGGCGCGGCGCATCGGCGCCGATGGCGCTGAAGAAGACGTGCCGATCGCGCACGTGCACGTGGGCGACAAGCTGCGCGTGCGGCCCGGCGAGAAGGTGCCGGTGGACGGCGTGGTGGTCGAGGGCGCGAGCGCGGTCGACGAATCGATGCTCACCGGCGAGCCGCTGCCCGTGACCAAGCGGGCCGGCGACAAGCTCATCGGCGCCACGCTCAATACGAGCGGCGCGCTGGTGATGCAGTCGGAAAAGGTCGGCTCGCAGACCGTGCTCGCGAGCATCGTGCAGATGGTGGTGCAGGCCCAGCGCTCCCGCGCGCCGATGCAGCGCATGGCCGACCACGTGGCCGGCTACTTCGTGATGGCCGTGATCGGCATCGCGGTGCTGACCTTCTTTGCGTGGGGCTTCTTCGGGCCGGCGCCGAGCTGGACGCACGGGCTCATCAATGCGGTGGCGGTGCTCATCATTGCCTGCCCCTGCGCGCTCGGCCTGGCCACGCCGATGTCGATCATGGTGGCCACCGGCAAGGCGGCCACGCAGGGTGTGCTGTTCCGCGATGCCGCCGCCATAGAGAATTTCCGCAAGGTCGACGCGCTCATCGTCGACAAGACCGGCACGCTGACCGAAGGCAAGCCGAGCTTCGAACGCGCGGTGGCGCTGCCCGGCTTCAGCGAGGACGAGGTGCTGCGCCTCGCGGCGAGCCTGGACCAGGGCAGCGAG
>NZ_JBFTPJ010000390.1:0-5116 GCF_056398445.1 Variovorax sp. 01T439_2 | reverse complement strand
CTCGTGGAATGGCACCGGCAGGCCGAGGTAGTTCACCGCCAGCCCGTAGATCCATTCGCTCAAGTCGAACTGCGCGAGCGCCCACAGGGTGACGCTGGCGGCCATCACCAGCGTCCAGCCGTGGCGCATGGCAAAGGCCAGTACCCAGGGGCTCATCAGCATGAAGAAGATGTACATCGGCAGGATGTCGAGCAGCGCGGGCTCGTAGATCAGCAGCAGCCCGAAGAGAAAGCCGTCGCGCGGCTCGGCCAGGTAGTAGGACACCAGGTTCTTCACCGCGGGCTGGTCGATGTGCAGCCCGAGCGCGGCAATCACGGTGAACAGGAACAGCAGGATCGCCGCCTGGCACAGGTACACCTTGAGCACGCGCCGCCAGAAGGCCTGGCGCATCGGGTCGACGCCGCGCACGTAGCCGATGCGGCTGTAGACCAGCCCGGCCACGAAGGCCGACAGCAGCACGAAGCCTTCGGCGGCCGAGACGAAGCCGAAGGGCTGGCCCAGCGGGTCGGTCAGGCGGGTGGGCAGGTGGGTGACGGTCATCAGCACGAGCATCAGCCCGCGCAAGGCGTCTATTTCCCAGTAGCGTTTCATCGGTCGGCGGCGAGGTCTTGGTGGCGGTCCGCGCGGCGCACGCACGACAGTGCCGATTGTATGAAGAGCGGCCAAGGCATATGACGACTGGCACTGCCGGAGCGCCATTCAAATCGGCTACGCTGCGCGCTGCTTCCAGGTGGAGAAAAAATTGAAAAGAACCATTCCAGCATTGCTTCTGGCCGGCAGCGCCTTGCTCGCCGTCCCGGCCCTCGCCCTCCAGATCACCAGCCTGACGCCGCAGGGCGAAGTGGCGCGCGTGCGCCAGGTGGTCGCCAAGTTCGACCAGCCGGCCGTCAACTTCGGCGACCCGAAGGCGCCCGCGCCGCTCGCCGTGAGCTGCACCGACGCGCAGGCCGGCAAGGGCACCGGCCGCTGGACCGATGCAAAAGCCTGGGTCTACGATTTCGAGAACGACCTGCCGCCCGGCGTGCGCTGCACCGTCACGCGGATTGCCGGCTTCAAGCCCGCCTCGGGCGGGGAGCTGACCGGGCCGGAACGCTATCAATTCAATAGCGGCGGACCGTTCGTGCGCAACCACATGCCGGGCAGCTATGGGCGGATCGACGAGCAGCAGATGTTCGTGCTCGAGCTCAACGGCGCGGCCACCGTGGAGAGCGTGCGCCAGAACATCTGGTGCGCGGCCGACGGCATCGGCGAGCGCATTCCCGTGCGGCTGCTCGAAGGCGAGCAGCGTACCGGGCTCCTCAAGGCCTTCGGCCGCGAGGCGGAAGCCGCCAAGGACCCGTTGCGCTTCATCGCGCTGCAATGCAACCGCACGCTCACGCCGGGCAGCAAGGTGCAGATCGTCTACGGCAAGGGCGTGGCCAACAACGTGGAGCGCCGCCTGAGCTTCCAGGTGCGCGAACCTTTCGCGGTGTCCTTCAGCTGCGAGCGCGAGAACGCGCAGGCCRCCTGCCTRCCGCTGCGGCCGATGCAGCTGCAGTTCAATGCGCCGGTCACGCGCAAGATGGCTTCGCAGATCCAGCTCAAGGGCGGCGGCAAGTCGATTGCCGCCACGCTCGAGAACGACGGCGGCACGCCGAGCGAAGACGACGTGGTCAGCGCCGCGAGCTTCAGCCCGCCGTTCGCCGAGGACACCAAGTTCAGCATCGAGCTGCCCGCCAAGTTCGAAGACGCCTCGGGCCGGCCGCTGGCTTCGCCCGGCAGCTTTCCGCTGAAGGTGGCCACCGGCGCGATGCCGCCGCTGGCCAAGTTCGCGGCCTCGCCCTTCGGCGTGGTCGAGCGGCTGGCCGAGCCCGGCACGCCGGCCATGATGCCGGTGACCGTGCGGCGCGTGGAACCCGCGCTGATGGTGCAGGCGCTGACGCCCGGCAAGGTCAGCGACATGAACCCGAAGACCGACGCCGAGATCATCGCGTGGTTCCGCAAGGTGCGCCGCTACGACGAATACACCGTGAGCCGCGAACAGGCGCGCAAGGACGTCAAGGGCGCGCTGCCGGCCGTCATCGAGACCAGCGAGCGCACCCATGTGCAAAGCCGCATGCTGTCGCTCCTGGCGGGCCAGCCGGGCGTGAAGGCGCTCGACATGCCCAAGGCCGAGAGCGGCGATCCGCGGCCCTTCGAGGTCATCGGCATTCCGCTGACGCCGGGCTTCCACGTGCTCGAGATCGCTTCGCAAAAGCTCGGCGATGCGCTGCTCGACGAGCGCTACGGCGCCAACCGCACGATGTACGTGCGCACCACCGCGCTGGCCACCAACCTGGCGGTGCACTTCAAGCTCGGCCGCGAGAACTCGATGGCCTGGGTCACCACGCTCGACAAGGGCAACGTGGTGCCGAACGCCGAAGTGCGCGTGTCCGACTGCCGCGGCGTTGCCGTCGCATCGGGCACCACCGACGCCAACGGCATCGTCAACCTCACGGGCGTCGCGCCCGATGCGCCCAACTGCAACGGCCCGGACGAATACAACGCGGGTGCCTGGTTCGTCAGCGCCCGCGCCAAGGACGACAAGGGCGTGGAAGACCTCGCCTTCACCTGGAGCGACTGGCAGCGCGGCATCGAGCCCTGGCGCTTCAACGTGCCCACCAGCCTGCAGGCCGAGCCCGACCGCGTGGCCCACACCATCTTCGACCGCACCCTGCTGCGCGCCGGAGAAACGGTGTCGATGAAGCACCTGATCCGCACCCAGACCAGCAAGGGCTTCGGCCTGCCCGAGAACCGGCCCGACACGCTGGTCATCACCCACACCGGCAGCGGCCAGCGCTTCACGCAGCCGCTGGCCTGGCGCAAGACGCCGACCGGCGGCCTGAGCGCGGAGAACAGCTTTGCCATTCCGCCGGCCGCCAAGCTCGGCTTGTACGAAGTGATGCTGCGCAGCGGCAAGGGCAAGGACGCGAACAGCGGCAATTCCGAGGAAGAAGGCGAAGTCGACGACGAAGGCGGCTACAACCGCAGCTTCGCCACCGGCCAGTTCCGCGTCGAGGAATTCCGCCTGCCCGTGCTCGAAGGCCGCATTGCGCCCACCGACAAGAAGCCGCTGGTGAGCGTGGCCTCGGTGCCGGCCGAAGTGCAGATCAACTACGTGGCCGGCGGCGGCGCCGCCAACCTGCCGGTGCGCGTGTCGGCCATGGTGCGCGGCAAGAGCCTCGGCTTTGCCGACCACGAGGCCTTCAGCTTCAGCCCGCCGCGCGTGCAGGCCGACAGCTCGCAGGCACCCGCCGCGGCGGCGGCCGACACCGCGGGCGCCGAGGAAGACATCAACAGCGCCAGCGACACCCGCGTGATCGCCGACAAGCTGCCGCTTACGCTCAACAAGGACGGCACCGGCAAGCTCACGATCGACAAGGTGCCCAAGGTCAAGGCCGCGCGCGAGCTGCTGCTCGAAGCCACCTATGCCGACCCGAACGGCGAGGTGCAGACCATCCGCAGCACGCAGACGCTGTGGCCCGCCTCGGTGATCGCCGGCATCAAGACCGAAGGCTGGGTCTCGACCAGCCAGAAGCTCAAGTACCAGGCGCTCGCGCTCGACCTCTCGGGCAAGCCGCAGGCCGGCGTCACGCTCAACGTGCGCGCCGTGGCGCGCATCACCACCACCAGCCGCAAGCGCATGGTGGGCGGCTTCTACACCTACGACAACAAGACCGAGACGAAAGACATCGGCACCGTCTGCAGTGGCAAGAGCGATGCGCGCGGCCTGCTGCTGTGCGAATCCGAGCTCAAGGAAGCCGGCGAGGTCGAGCTGGTGGCCAGCGCCACCGACAGCGAAGGCCGCGACAGCCGCGCCGCCAGCTCGGTGTACGTGACGAAGCAGGGCGAACTCTGGTTCGGCGGCGAGGACAACGACCGCATCGACGTGCTGCCCGAGAARAAGAGCTACCAGCCCGGCGAGGTTGCCAAGTTCCAGGTGAGGAGCCCCTTCCGCTTTGCCACTGCGCTGGTATCGGTGGAACGCGAAGGCATCATCGAGACCCACGTGGTGCAGCTCGATGGCAAGGACCCGACCGTGAGCCTGCAGGTCAGGCCCGAGTGGGGGCCGAACGCCTACGTGAGCGTGCTCGCGCTGCGCGGCCGGCTGCGCGAAGTGCCGTGGTACAGCTTCTTCACCTGGGGCTTCAAGGCGCCGCGCGAGTGGTGGACCGCCTTCTGGTACGAAGGCAAGGAATACGTCGCGCCCACCGCGATGGTCGACCTCAGCAAGCCCGCCTACCGCCTCGGCATGGCCGAGATCCGCGTCGGCACGCGCGCGCACCAGATCGACGTGACCGTCACCAGCGACAAGCCCAGCTACCCGGTGCGCAGCAAGGCGCAGATCACCATCTCCGCCAAGCTGCCCGACGGCAAGCCCGCGGCGGGCGCCGAAGTGGCGCTGGCCGCGGTCGACCAGGCCTTGCTGGAGCTGATGCCCAACGACAGCTGGAACCTGCTCAACGCGATGCTGCAGCGGCGCAGCTGGGGCGTTGCCACCTCCACCGCGCAGATGGAAATCGTCGGCCGGCGCCACTACGGGCGCAAGGCCGTGCCCGCGGGCGGCGGCGGCGGCAAGGGCCAGACGCGCGAGCTGCTCGACACCCTCCTGCTGTGGAACCCGAAGGTGGTGCTCGATGCCAACGGCCAGGCCGTGGTGACGGTGCCGCTCAATGATGCATTGACCACGTTCAAGATCGTGGCCGTGGCCGACTCGGGCACCAGCCTGTTCGGCACCGGTCAGGCCAGCATCCAGGCCACGCAGGACCTGCAGATCATCAGCGGCCTGCCGCCGCTGGTGCGCGAGGACGACCAGTTCCGCGCCCAGATCACGCTGCGCAACACCACGCAAAAGCCGATGAAGGTGGAGGCTGCGCCGCGCGCCACGCTGCTCACGCTCCCGCCGCAGACGGTGGACATCCCGGCCGGCGAAGCGCGCGAAGTCGCATGGACCGTGACCGCGCCCGCGCAGCTCGCGCAGACGCGCGCCGAAGCCATCCTGTGGGAGATCGAGGCGAAAGACACCATCGGCGGCGCGCGCGATGCGCTCAAGGTGCGCCAGCGCATCATCCCGTCGGTGCCGCTCACGGTGCAGCAG
>NZ_JBFTPJ010000389.1:0-5126 GCF_056398445.1 Variovorax sp. 01T439_2 | reverse complement strand
GGCGCAAGGTGCGTGCCCGTGGCCAGGAAATGGGCGATCTCGCGGAAGATCCAGGGCCGCCCCTGCGCGGCGCGGCCGATCATCACCGCGTCGGCGCCCGTGGCCGCGAGCACTTCGCGCGCCTTCTCGGGCGAGCGGATGTCGCCATTGGCCACCACCGGCACGCGCACCGCGGCCTTCACTGCGGCAATGGTGTCGTACTCGGCGCTGCCCTTGTAGCCTTGCTCGCGGGTGCGGCCATGGACAGTGAGCATTTGCACGCCGGCCGATTCGAAATCGCGCGCGAGCTTCACTGCGTTGCGGTGCTCTTCGCTCCAGCCGGTGCGCATCTTGAGCGTGACCGGCACGTTGTGGGGCTGTGCCGCGTCGACCACGGCCTGCACGATTTCAAGCGCCAGCGGCTCGTCGCGCATCAGCGCCGAACCGGCCCACTTGTTGCAGACCTTCTTGGCCGGGCAGCCCATGTTGATGTCGATGATCTGCGCGCCGCGCTCGATGTTGTAGACCGCGGCCTCGGCCATCATGGCCGCATCGGTGCCGGCAATCTGCACCGCGATGGGACCGGGCTCGCCGTCGTGGTTGGCGCGGCGCGAGGTCTTGAGCGTGTTCCAGAGTTCCTTGCGCGAGGTGACCATCTCGCTGACCGCATAGCCCGCGCCGAGTTCACGGCACAGCATGCGGAACGGCCGGTCCGTCACGCCGGCCATGGGCGCGACGAACAGGCGGTTTTCCAGCGTGTGGGTGCCGATCTGCAAGGTCATGAAGTGGAAGGCGTCGCGAGAGCGGCTGCTGAAAAATGAGGCACGATTGTAGCCACGCGCGATGCCATGCGCTGAAACGATTTGCGCGCGCGGTACACCGCAGGCACCGCTTCATCCGGCGCTTTCTCCGACCTGGCGCAGAGGGGCCGCTGCCTATACTGCGTCGACTCATTTCACTTTATGCAAGCCTGGCTCGACGCACTCCTGGCGCTCCTTGCGCTTCCGCAATACGGACTCTCCACGCTGTTCATCGCGGCCTTCGTTTCGGCCACGCTGCTGCCGGTGGGCTCGGAGCCCATTCTTTTCGGCCTGCTCAAGCTCAACCCCGACATGTTCTGGCCGGCCATCCTGGTCGCGACGGTGGGCAACACGCTGGGCGGTGCGGTCGACTGGTGGATGGGCTACGGCGCRCACAAGGTGGCAGACAAATATTCGCACTCGAAACATCATGTGCGGGTCTTGGGCTGGCTGGAGCGGCTCGGACCCAAGGCCTGCCTGCTGAGCTGGCTGCCGCTGGTGGGCGATCCGCTGTGCGCGGTGGCCGGCTGGCTCAAGCTGCCGTTCTGGCCATGCCTTGGCTACATGGCCATCGGGAAGTTCCTGCGCTATGTCTGCATGACGGTCGCGCTGCTCTACGTGTTTCCGTCGTGAGCCGGCCGCTTCAGCTCAGGAGGCCGTAGGGGCCGCCGCGTTCGAGCGCGCGCTGGTAGGCCGGGCGCGCATGGATGCGCTCCAGGTACGCCATGAGCCTGGGCCGCTTCGCATCGAGGCCGCCGCGCGCCTGCGCGGCTTCGACCGGAAAACTCATCTGGATGTCGGCACCGGTGAATTCGCTGCCGGCGAACCATTCGCTCTTGCCGAGTTCGCCTTCCATGAAATTCAGGTGGCTCTCGATGTTGGGCGTGACGATGGCCGCCTTCGCCTTGCCCGAGATCATTTTTGCAATCGGCTTCACGAAGAACGGCATCTTGCTGTTCTCGATCCTGTCGAACACCAGCTTGAGCAGCAGCGGCGACATCGCCGAGCCTTCCGCGAAGTGCAGCCAGTAGCGATAGCGCACCGCCTCGGGCGTGCCCGCCGCGGGCGCAAGGCGGCCGCTGCCATGGCGCTCGATCAGCGTTTCGATGACCGCGCCCGACTCCGCCAGCGCCAGCCCGTCGTCCGTCGTCACCACCGGCGACTTGCCCAGCGGATGCACGGCCCGCAGCGAAGCGGGCGCCAACATGGTCTGCGGATCGCGCTGGTAATGGACGATCTCGTAAGGCAGGCCGAGTTCTTCGAGCAGCCAGAGCACGCGCTGCGAGCGCGAGTTGTTCAGGTGATGGACGGTGAGCATGAGGCGGCTTTACGAACTGAAGAGGAAGTTCATCACGTCGCCATCCTTGATGACGTATTCCTTGCCTTCCGAGCGCATCTTGCCCGCGTCCTTCGCGCCCTGTTCGCCCTTGTAGGCGATGTAGTCCTCGAACGAAATGGTCTGGGCGCGGATGTAGCCCTTCTCGAAGTCGCCGTGGATCACGCCGGCGGCCTGGGGGCCGGTGTCGCCGATGTGGATGGTCCAKGCGCGYACYTCYTTCACGCCRGCGGTGAAGTAGGTTTGCAGGCCCAAGAGCTTGTAGGCCGCGCGGATCAGGCGATTGAGGCCCGGCTCCTCCTGGCCGATTTCGGCGAGGAACATCTTCTTGTCCTCGTCGTCCATCTCGGCCAGTTCGGCTTCGATCTTGGCGCAGATGGCGACCACGGGCGCGCCCTGCTTGGCGGCGTATTCGCGCAGGCGGTCGAGGTAGGGGTTGTTCTCGAAGCCGTCTTCGGCCACGTTGCCGACGAACATCGCGGGCTTGGCGGTGATGAGCGTGAACGACTTCACCAGCGGCTGCTCTTCCTTCGTGAACTCGAGCGCGCGCACCGGCGTGTTCTCGTTCAGCGCGGCCTGGCAGCGCTCGAGCAGGCCGACGAGCTTCTGCGCGTCCTTGTCGCCCGAACGCGCCACCTTGGTGTGGCGGTGCAGCGCCTTCTCGACCGTGGCCAGGTCGGCCAGGCAGAGTTCGGTCTGGATCACCTCGATGTCGGAGATCGGGTCGACCTTGCCGGCCACGTGGATCACGTTCTCGTCGTCGAAGCAGCGCACCACGTTCACGGTGGCGTCGGTTTCGCGGATGTGCGCAAGAAACTTGTTGCCCAGGCCCTCGCCCGTGCTGGCGCCGGCCACCAGACCGGCAATGTCGACGAACTCGACGATGGCGGGCACCACGCGCTCGGGCTTGACGATCTCGCTGAGCTGGTCGAGCCGCGGATCGGGCACTTCCACCACGCCCACGTTGGGCTCGATGGTGCAGAACGGATAGTTTTCCGCCGCGATGCCGGCCTTGGTCAACGCATTGAAAAGGGTGGATTTACCGACGTTGGGCAGGCCGACGATGCCGCATTGCAAACTCATGGGGGGTCCTCTTGGGTAACCGGGGATTTTAGGCTGTCCAGGTTTTCCCTCGGCCGCGCGCATTTCGGGCCGCTTCACCCGCCCCGGAAACCCCCTGGCCAAGAATCAGGGTTAAACCGGATTAGCAAACGTTTGCGCAAACGTTTTCGTTGGTTAACATCGATGCCCCGGCCACAGACCGGCGCACCGCTCAACCACCTCAGGAGACATCACCCATGAAGTTCACCCGCCGCACGCTGCAAAGCGCAGCCGCCCTGGCGCTGCTGGGCGCTTTCGCCGCCTCGCCCGCCCTGGCCCAGGACAAGCCCAAGGTCGCGCTGRTCATGAAGTCGCTGGCCAACGAATTCTTCCGCACCATGGAAGACGGCGCCAAGGCGCACCAGAAGGCCCATGCCTCGGAGTACACCCTGGTGGCCAACGGCATCAAGGACGAGACCGACACGGCCGCCCAGATCAAGATGGTGGAGCAGATGATGGCGCAGAAGATCAATGCGCTGGTCATTGCGCCGGCCGATTCGAAGGCGCTGGTGCCGGTGGTCAAGGCGGCCATCGACAAGGGCATTCTCGTGGTCAACATCGACAACCAGTTCGACGCCGCCGCGCTGAAGGAAAAGGGCATCCAGGTGCCCTTCGTCGGCCCCGACAACCGCGCCGGCGCCAAGCTGGTGGGCGACGAGCTCGCCAAGAGCCTGAAGCCCGGCGACAAGGTCGGCATCATCGAAGGCGTGTCGACCACCTTCAATGCGCAGCAGCGCACCCTCGGCTACCAGGACGCCATGAAGGCCGCCGGCGCCACGGTGGTGGGCGTGCAGTCGGGCCAGTGGGAAATCGACAAGGGCAACACGGTGGCCGCCGGCATGATGCGCGAGCACCCCGACCTGAAGGCGCTGCTCGCGGGCAACGACAGCATGGCGCTGGGCGCCGTGGCGGCCGTCAAGGCCGCGGGCAAGACCGGCAAGGTGCTGGTGGTGGGCTACGACAACATCGGCGCCATCAAGCCGATGCTGAAGGACGGCCGCGTGCTTGCCACCGCCGACCAGTTCGCGGCCAAGCAGGCGGTGTTCGGCATCGAGACCGCGCTCAAGGCGCTGGCCGAGAAGAAGCCGCAGTCGAGCATGCCGGCCGAAGTGAAGACCGACGTGGTGCTGGTCACCAAATCGTCAGCCAAGTAAATGTTGCTCGCCCCCAGTCTTCGCGCACTTCGTGTCGCTTCGCCAACCCCCTACCGGGGGCAACACCTGAGGCCCGGCGAAGCCGGTTCCTCGGTGTTTCTGGAATGAGGTGGTCATCGTGACTGACGCCCATCGCAGTACGCCGGTGCTCTCGCTGAGCGCGCTCGGCAAGGACTATGCGGCGCCGGTGCTCGACGACGTCTCGCTGGTGCTGAATGCCGGCGAGGTGCTCGCGCTCACGGGCGAGAACGGCGCGGGCAAGAGCACGCTGTCGAAGATCGTCTGCGGCCTGGTGCAGCCCACGCGCGGGCAGATGCTGCTCGGCGGCGCGGCGTTCCAGCCCGCTTCCCGCCGCGACGCCGAGCGCCTGGGCGTGCGCATGGTCATGCAGGAGCTGGGGCTGGTCACCACGCTGTCGGTGGCCGAGAACCTGCTGCTCGACCGGCTGCCCAACCAGACCGGCTGGATCCGCCGCGGCAAGCTGCACGATCTGGCCGCGCGCCAGCTCGCGAAGATCGGCATGGAGCACATCGACCCGGCCACGCCGGTGGCGCGGCTGGGCATCGGCCAGCAGCAGATGGTGGAGATTGCGCGCAACCTGCAGGACGACACGCGCGTGCTGGTGCTCGACGAGCCCACCGCCATGCTCACGCCGCGCGAGACCTCGCACCTGTTCGAGCAGATCGAGCTGCTGAAGGCGCGCGGCGTGGCCATCATTTATGTGTCGCACCGGCTCGAGGAGCTGCAGCGCATTGC
>NZ_JBFTPJ010000388.1:0-5162 GCF_056398445.1 Variovorax sp. 01T439_2 | reverse complement strand
GTGTGCAGCAGCTCGCCAGCGCATTCAGCCCGGCCTTTTCCCATTTGCGCATTCTTCGCAACCTGATCATCCCGATGCCCGAGGGCAGCGTGGTGCGCACCGCCATGATCGATGCGGTGCTGGTGTGCGAAACCGGCGTCTACCTGTTCGAGATCAAGGCCTGGCGCAATGCCTTCGTCTACCGCAAGAAATCGGAGGCGGCGCCGCCGCGCTGGTTCCTGCGGCTGCAGGGCTGCAGCCGGGCACGCGAGGTGAAGGACCCCGCCTGGCAGGGCGGCCGCAAGACCACGCAGCTGCGAAGCCTGCTGAGCGACGAGCTGCGGCTGCAGTATTTCGTGCTGCTGCCCTGCGAGGGCGTCGAACTCGAAGGCGTGATGCCCGCCGCCGTGATCACCCAGCAGGACCTGCCCTACATTGCGCGCCTGGTGCGCAACAACGGCCGCACCGCGCGCAGCTATCCACTGCTGGATGCCGACGCCATCGACCGCACTGCGCAGCGCCTGCTCGACATCCAGGGCAGCCTTTCTCTCGACGACCACATGCAGAACTGCCGAGAAAGAAGCGAGCAGATCTCCACGCGCTGGAACGGCGCGGGCGCTGCCGCAGCGGCAGGCATCGGACTGCAGTAGCGGCGCCTGCGGCACGCCACCGCGCGGCGCAGGGCATCCCAGATTTCTCCGACTTTGGCGGGGACCATGCGGCGATGAATCCTTCCAAGCCCGCCACCGTCCGTGCCGCCATGTTTCTCTCGGTCGCCTGCGCGCCCGCCTGGGCCGCCGATCCGTTCACCGTCAGGGACATCCGGCTCGAAGGCCTGCAGCGCGTGGAGCCCGGAACGGTGTTTGCCACGCTCGGCATCAAGGCGGGCGACACCTACAGCGACGAGCGCGGCAGCGCAGCCATCCGCTCGCTGTTCGAGCTCGGCCTCTTCAAGGACGTGCGCATCGACGCGGACGGCAGCGTGCTGGTGGTGATCGTCGAGGAACGCCCGTCGATTGCCGACGTCGACTTCGTCGGCACCAAGGAGTTCGACAAGGCCGCGCTCCAGAAGGCGCTGCGCAGCGTGGGCCTGGCCGAGGGCCAGCCCTACGACAAGGCGCTGGCCGACCGCGCGGAGCAGGAGCTCAAGCGGCAGTACATCGGCCGCAGCCTCTATGGCGCGCAAGTCGTCACCACCGTGACGCCGCTGGAGCGCAATCGCGTCAACCTGACTTTCAGCGTGACCGAGGGCGAGTCCGCGCGCATCAAGGAAGTGCGCGTGGTCGGCAACCAGGCCTTCGGCGAAAGCACCCTGCTCGACCTGTTCGACCAGGACAGCGGCGGCTGGCTGAGCTGGTACACCAAGTCGAACCAGTATTCGCGCAGCAAGTTCAACGGCGACCTGGAGACGCTGCGCTCCTTCTACATCACGCGCGGCTACCTGGAGTTCCGCATCGACTCCACGCAGGTCGCCATGTCGCCGGACCGGGAGACGCTCACGCTCACGGTCAACATCACCGAGGGGCAGAAGTTCGCGGTGGCCGGCGTCAAGCTCGCGGGCAACTACCTGGGCCGCGAAGACGAGTTCAAGTCGCTCGTGACGATCCGCCCCGGCCAGCCCTACAACGGCGAAGACGTGAACGCCACCACCCGGGCCTTCACCGACTATTTCGGCAGCTTCGGCTATGCCTTCGCACGCGTCAAGGCAGAGCCGGAGATCGACCGCGACAACAACCGCGTCACGCTGGTGCTGCGGGCGGAGCCCTCGCGGCGCGCCTATGTGCGGCGCCTGAACATCGGGGGCAACGCAAGAACGCGCGACGAAGTCATCCGCCGCGAATTCCGGCAGTACGAGGGCGCCTGGTACGACGGCAACAAGATCAAGCTCTCGCGCGACCGCGTGGACCGGCTCGGCTTCTTCACCGACGTGAACATCGAGACCACCGAGGTGCCGGGCTCGCCCGACCTGGTCGACCTGGCGATCAACGTGACCGAGAAGCCCACCGGTTCGCTGCAGCTCGGCGCGGGCTACTCGTCGACCGACAAGGTCTCGCTGAGCTTCGGCATCACGCAGGAGAACGTGTTCGGCACGGGCAACTACCTGGGCCTGCAGGTCAACACGAGCTCGTACAACCGCACCATCTCCCTTACGGCCACCGACCCGTACTTCACGCCGGGCGGCATCTCGCGCACCTTCAATGTGTTCCACACCACCACCCGCCCCTACTACCAGGCAGACGGCAACTACAAGCTCGCGAGCGATGGCGGCTCGGTGCGCTTCGGGCTGCCGCTCGGGGAGATGGACACGGTCTACCTGGGCATCGGCGTGGAGCGCTACAGCTTCACGCCGGGCACCAACGGCGCCTACACGCTGGTCGACGGCTCCTACGTCTACACCGGCACGCCGCAGGCCTACCTCGACTACTTCCAGTGCACGGGCACGGCGCCAAGCGTGGTGTGCGCATCGAGGAACATGGTGGGCATTCCCGCGACCATCGGCTGGGCGCGCGACGACCGCGACAGCGCGCTGGTGCCCACCACCGGCCGGCTGCAGAGCGCCAACCTGGAGGTGGGCGTGGGCAGCGAGCTGCGCTACCTGAAGAGCACCTACCAGTACCAGCAGTACTTCGCGCTGTCCAAGCAGTACACGCTCGCCCTCAACGGCCAGCTCGGCTATGCCAAGGCGCTGGGCGGCACCACGTACCCCATCTTCAAGAACTTCTATGCGGGCGGGCTCGGTTCGATCCGCGGCTTCGAGCAGAACTCGCTCGGGCCGGTCGATGCGGTCACGGGCGGTGCGCTCGGCGGCACGCGCAAGGCCATCTTCAACATGGAGTTCAGCACGCCCTTCCCGGGCGCGGGCAACGACCGGTCGCTGCGGCTGTACACCTTCTTCGATGCCGGCAACGTGTTTGCCGAGCGCACCGCGAGCATGACCGATGCGCAGTGGAAGGCGCAGAACCGCCTGCGCGCCTCGGCCGGGGTGGGCATCAGCTGGATTTCTCCGCTCGGCCCGCTGCGCCTGGCCTATGCGGTGCCGCTCGTGTACCAGAAGCTCGACGAAGCCAACGGCATTGCGGCGGACCGGACGCAGCGCTTCCAGTTCCAGATCGGCACCTCGTTCTGAAGCGGAGCACCCCTCCATGAGCCGCATCCTGCTGGCCGAAAAAGGCCGCGAGATGGCCGCCGCGCTGTGCGAAGGGTTGCAGCGCGCCGGCCACGACGTGGAGCACATCGCCGATGGCGCCGCGGTGCTCGACCGCATCCTCAGCTCGCCGCCGGCGCTCACGCTGCTCGACACCGCGCTGCCGCGCATCGGCGGCCTCCGGGTGCTGGAGCAGGTGCGCTCGCACAGCGACCATCCGATCATCGTTCTGACGGCCCGCACGCGCGAGGCCGATCGCCTGCGCGGCCTGGACCTGGGCGCCGACGACTACGTGTGCAAGCCCTTCTCGCCGCGCGAAGTGGTGGCGCGCGTGAACACGGTGCTGCGCCGCCATGCGCAGCGCCAGCGCATCGCCATGGCCTCGCCTTCGGTGGCCTTCGGCGGCAGCGCCCACAGCGTGAGGATCGAGGGGCGGCTGCTCGCGCTCACGGGCCGCGAGCTGAACCTGCTGCAGGCGCTGTCACGCGAGCCGGGCCGGGTGTTTTCGCGCTCCGCGCTGCTCGAGGCGGCGTTTGCAGATGCGCTCGACGTGAACGAGCGCGCAGTCGACGGGCACATCAAGAACCTGCGCAGGAAGCTCGCCGCCGCATCGCCCGCGCACGACTGGATCCGCTCGATCTACGGGGTCGGCTTTGCCTTCGAGGAGCGGCCGGCCTGAGCGCGTGCGCAGAGCTCGCGCGGCGGCCGGGCGGCGCGGCTGTCGGTGGACATGATCGGCGCCAGCGTGGAAAGCGCCGAACTGCCCGCGCGGACCCGGCCGGCCGCGACGCATCCGCCGCTCGCCGCCACCACGGCGCCGACCACCAGGCCGCAGGCGGCCAGCAACCCCAGGAGGCGCTGCGCCAGCATGGGCCCGTGGTCTTCCGCAGCCTCGGCGCGGACGTGCCAGACGGCGCTCATGTGCGCGGAGGCTCGGTGGCGGTGCCGGTCCCGCCCGATCGGGTGGCGCGTGCTTCCGCCCACACCACCAGCAGCGCCCAGACATGGGCCACCGCCCAGAACAGCGCGGCCAGCAGCAGCAACAGCGCGTCCATCCCCGGATCGGACCAGAGTTCGGTCCAGGACCACGGCGAAGGCGCGGGCGCGCAGTACCCCGGACTCGCCCATGCGAGCGCGGGGGCCACGAGGGCCTGCCAGGCCTTCTTCTTCGGGGAACATCGGTGCGTGAGCGGGTTCATGGCACGCATCGTGCGGTTCGATTCGGGAGAAATGTGGGAGAGCGGTTCTCCCAATTTCCTCCTCGATTCGCGGCCATGATCGGCCGCTCCTCCATGACGCATTCCCGCCCCGTACGCATGCCGCAGAATGCGGCCATGCCTCCTTCGAGCCCATGCCGCGCCTGACACTTTCCAGGAAGATCTTCCTGGCGCTGGCCGCCTTGCTGATCGTGCTGCTGCTCAGCTTCGCGGGGCTTTCCATCGTGGCGCTGCAGCGCGGCCTCGGCTCCTACGTGGCCGAGATCGAGATCCGGCGCATGGACTGGCTCTCGCAGCTGCTGCTCAAGCACTATGCGGCCAACGGCGACTGGAAGAAGCTGCAGGGCAACGACGATGCCTGGCAGCGCCTGCAGATGGGCCGGCTCGCCGCGGTGCTCGACGGCGCCAGCAATGCCGACGAAAGAAAGCTCCCGCCCTGGTACGAGAACCGCGGGCCGGGCGCAAACGGCAACGGCCCCGAAGGCAACCCCGAGAACGGATCGCGCCCGCCGCCTCCTGCGCCCTCGCTCCAGCTCGAGCTGCTGCCCCGGCGCTTTCCGCCGCCACCGCCGCTGGGCTTCTTTCCCGATCCGCGCGAGGCCGCCGACTCGATCTTCCAGCGCCTGGGCGTGGTCGACGCGCACGGTGCGCACGTGGTCGGCGCCAAGGTCGACCCGGAGAATGCCGCGCGCCTGCCGATCCGCCACGGCCGCTCGGTCGTCGGCTACCTGGTGCTTGCGCCGATGCAGRGCCTGGAGAGCGAGGCCGACCGCGCCTTTCTCGCGCGCCAGTCCGGCGTGATCGCCCTCACCGGCCTGTGC
>NZ_JBFTPJ010000387.1:0-5179 GCF_056398445.1 Variovorax sp. 01T439_2 | reverse complement strand
CCAGAGAGGCCACACCGAGTTTCGCACCGGACTTCGCCGCGTCAAACGCCCGAAGCTGTACCGTGAACTCGTGCTGCCTGGGGTCCTTGTCCCCAACCAACTGCAACGACCGTGCGTACAGATTCTGCTCGGCGAAACCTATGCTTTCGCGGAATGCGGGCGGAATGGGTTTGTTGAGCACCTTCAGGCCAGATCCAGGGCCTTCGTTCACCTCGATGCGGTAGAGGCCGGAGTTCTCCTCGCCGCCGCCCGGGCTGATGGTCCACACCTGTCCAGGCTCCAGCGGGTCGCCACCAATGCTGTTGTCGCTTTGCAGCTCCGGCGTGGAGACGAACTTCTCGACACCGTCGGCGCCCATGATGTAGCTGAAGTGCGTATTCCGAAACTCGGCGGCGCCCACACGCTTCTGCTGCTCCTTGACGCGGCGCCGGACCTCCATGGCGATGCGAACGGCCCATTCCAGATCTTCGTCGGGGACCGGGACATCCGCGCTTGGGTACAACAGTTTCAGCAAGCCGCTGACCGTCTTGTTGATCGCATTTGTGTCTCGGCCCGACAGGGCGCCGCCGAAGAAGACGCGGTTCTGCAACTCGCTCACCCGGCTCTGGTTCCGAAGCTGGCTCCAGCACTCGGACAGAAAATCGCTGACCAGACCGAAGTGGTTGGTGACCAAGTCTTTATTGATCTTGGGCACGTCCCAGCCAGGCAGAAACGCATGGATGCGATCCATGAAGGCGGTGTCGTCACGCATCTCCGGCGGCATGGGCCCAAACAAGTGCCCCACGCGTTGCTGGTGTTCCACATCGACGTCGAAGTTGCCGACCAGAACGATACTGCCGTCCGCGCGGATGCTCTCCTTGCCACGGCTGAACTCGCCGGACTCCATGTAGCCCTTCATGATGTTCACGCCATCCTTCTGGTCGAAGGAGATGCCTGACACCTCGTCGAAGCAGACCACGTCGTACTGGCACACCAAGCCCCGACGGCCCTTGGCTGTGTTCTCCACGAACATCTTGGCTACAGTGGCCTTGCCACCTGAAATCAGGTGCGCATAGGGCGAGACCTGTTGAAACAAGTGGCTCTTGCCGGTGCCGCGTGGCCCGAGCTCCACCAGGTTGTAGTTGCGCTCGACAAAAGGAACCATGCGCAAGAGAAGGGCGTTTCGCTGGCGGTCGGTAAGGTCGCCGGACTCAATGCCGATAGACCGCAGCAGAAAGCATTTCCATTCTTCGGTGGTGAACGCCTGGCGGGCCTTGGCCAGGGTATCCAAGACATCGCGCTTGGACAGCTGAATTTCCCGCAACGACGTGATTCCAAACGGACGCCCTGTGCTTTCCTGGGCGATGGCAACATCGAATGTCACCCCCAGCTCGGCATAGAAGCCACCGGTCAGCATGCGTTCGTGTTGGTTGACCAGCTTGCTGCTGATCCGCACGTCGGTCAGGCGTAGGCTCGGCAGACTCGCCACGTACTCGCCTTTGTTGTCCACGCGCGCTGTCACGAGGTCGATGATCTTCACCTCGCCCGTCTCAAGCGCCTTGGCCTTGAACAGCTCTTCCTCGCCGGCCCGCACCGTGCGGGACTTGAGCTGGCGTTGCACGATCTCGAGCCCCTCGTCGATCTCCTCCTGATCGGTGCTGGCGCAATAGCGGCCGAGCATGAACTCGACAACGTAAGTGGGTACCGGAAATTGCCGACTGAAAGTGCGTACCAGGTCTTTCCGGACCAGATACCCGTCCAGCACCGAGGCTGCTTTTTTGTCTATCTGATCCAGTTCAATCATTCCCTATCCTCCGCCGATCACGATGTTTGCCTCGGCCACCAGCTCGCCCGATGCACTGAGCAGGACCAGAAACGCCGCGTGGCCTTGCAGTTCTTCGTTCTCAACAACCACCGATGCGGTGCCGTTGTCCTTGAGCAGCTTGACGCTCACCACCACGCTAGACGTCGGGTCGCCCGCCTGCGTCCGAATGTCCAGAGACAGATTCGCGTACTGGCCGTCCACGCCCACCGTGCAGCGCWAGCCCTTCCAAGCGATGTCGGTCACCTCGGCCCCTTGCTTGCCTGAGGTGCTCCCGCCCCGGGTCACCACCAGATCCAAGGTGAGGCACTCTTGCAGGCTCAACCCGCCGTGGTTGTAGTCCACCGACTTGCCGTAGCAGCTCACGCCGTCAGCTAACGCGAACTGCTGATGGGGATTCCAGAACCAGGGGTACAAGCGCTCACCGGTGGAAGCGCCGGGCTTGATCGAGGCGCAGCGCCCCCATTTGTTGTCGGTGAGGTCCTTGGACATCTGAATCGTGGGTAACTTGCCCGGCATGAGTAGCCAGCCGTGGTCAGTCACGACCCTAACGTTGTTCCAGCCTGCAGCCAACAGGGCAGCGATGCGTTCAGCAATTTCTGCGAGAAGCGGGTCGATGTGCTTGGCCAGCTTCCAGCCGCGCGCATGTCCCTCGCTGTCGATGTCGCCAAATTCGCACCACGCGTTACCTTGGCCGTCGCCGTTTTCGGTACGGTCCAGCACCTTCCAGTGGTTGTCATTCAGCAGCTTCTTCAAGTGGTAGCCACCCTTGAGCGATTGGCCTGTGGCGGCGACGCAAGGGTCAAAGTCATCGCAGTCATCCGTACCGCTGATCTTGGTTCGCACAGGCGAAGCAGCCGCCTTGCCGGTTGCGGTCACGCTAGGCAATGCTGTCCAGCCCATGGCTTCCGCCACCTGGAAGCCGCGCGCTTCCAGGGTGCCCGAAAGGCGGCGGGCCGTATCAAAGCGCATGCCATCGACAAATAGAACGCACTCGCCCTTGGAGGCGGCGAAGGCCTTGGCGTTGGCGATCGTTCCACCGGGGTAGCTCGACCCATCCACCAGCTTTTGCAGGTAGCGCGCAGACTCTTCCAGCCAGGGTAGATAGATCGCCCGCGTCGCTGTTGTCACCGCATCAACGTCAGACGCTTTGTCAACGCAAGCCAGTGCCGACAACATCGCATCGTCGGCTCGCCAGCCCTGGTTGGCGTACCCCGCCTGCAAGTCTGAAACCGAGCCGGCAGCCAGGGCTGTCTTGGTCACCTCCGCCACCACGGTCAGATGCTTGGCGGCCAAAGCCAGTGGCGATTCACCCAATTCGGCCCAGACCAGGTCACGACGGGGTGCATGGCTTTTCTCGAGATCCAGCACCCGCTTCCTCGCTTCATGCGCAGGCAGGTGGTTCAAGGCCAGCAGATCATGCTGGAGCGATTTCTCCTGCTCCTCGTTCCATTGCGGCCAACCGCTCAGCTTCTCGGCGGGCGTGTCGAAGATGCCCAGATCGGGCGGCTTGCACTGGCGAATTCGGCTCGGGATGTTGGGATAGCGCTTAGGTGCTTCGCTGTATCGCTCCCACACCGAATGCCAGGGCCCCTCGTGCATCGCCAGCTTGCTGGCACCCGCCAGCACGCCATCGGCCTGAGGGTTGAACGCCAGCTGCGACTTGCAAACCTCAACAAAGGCCTTCCACTCGTTGGCGCCGCGCGTGGTTTGAAACGCGTCGCCCAGATCCAGCCACTGCAGCAAGTCGCGCACCGGGTCGCCCCCCGTCAGCAGGGTATTGAAGTAATCCTTGTCCAGCCGCTTGCCCTTCAGCAGCTCAAGTTCTTCATCCAGCAGACGGTACAGCGCCAGTTGCATCGCGTTCTTGGCTTCGTTGTCCTGGGCCACATCCAGACCCATGCCGCCTTGGTCCGACTTCAGGAAGGCCATGATGGTCCAGTCCTTGGCGTTGGCCTGCGACCAGATCACCCCCCGGTACTGCAATTCAGCCAAGGGCTTCAACAATTCCGGGCAGTCTTCGATAGCCCGCAAGTCCTGGCGGCTCACTCCAGCCAAGTAAAACACCGGCACCCGGTCGGCCGGCAAGGCGACATCGGGCGCCTTACCGGCGATCACGCAGCGCAGCCAAATGGCCGGGCCTATGCGGTTCTCGGGCGTGTAGTCACCCAGCATCAGCAGCTCCGCCAGCTCGCTCTGCAGGCGCGGGATCACCGCCTCCCACTGACGGTCCTTGTCAGGCCACAAGATGCACGTGGGCGCGACTTGGACCTCGGGGTTGAAGATCGCCGAGTCGCGCAGGGTCTTGACCAGATGTTCTATCACGCGCATGGCTGGCCCTCCGTCATGGCGAAGAACACCATCACCTGGTCCACCAGCTTGGTCGTCCGCGCATCGATCTGCTCGACGCTCCATGCTTCGGCCGTTGCGAGCTCGGCGTTCAGCTTGAGCCCGTTCTTGTAGCCCATCTCACGGCCTTTGCTGTCAGTGCGGTCACGCTTGTCTTTGAAGCTCTTGTTGCCCAGCGCGCTGTTGAAGCCGGAGATCGTCAGGTTGCCCAGCTTGTGGACATGCGTTTCCTGAATGGCTTTGGCCTTCTTTTCATCGCCGTCGGCAATCATGGTCACCCATGAAGCAGGGATGTTGTCGCCTTGCGGGAAGATGTGCTCGATGGTCCACACGAAGAGCTTGCCTTCGTACTTCCACAGATCGACCCAGGTCTCCTTGGTCATGCTCTGCTCGGCCAAGGCGCACAGCACAAACCGGGTGACTCCGGCGTTCTCCTCGTAGATGGCGCCTTCCAGCTTGCTGCGGAAGGTCTCATCGCTGGCCGAAACCGCCAGCAATTCGTCTCGGATGGCCGTCACCACAGCGTCGCCCGAATGCTCGGCCATCTTGTCGATGGCGGCCATGAACAAGCGCGTCAGGTCGCGGGTCGGTGGCGTGTCGGTAAGGTTGCGTCGAACAAAGAAGCAAACCAACAGACGCGCGATCTCTTCCAGTTGTGCCATGTCGATGCTCAGTGCTTCACATCGCACCAGCAGGTATAGCATCAACAGGTAAGACGGCGCACCCTGAATGCGGTCCAGATCCTTCAGCGGCTTGTCCAGCGGAGTCCAGGCTTCGTCCGTGTTCCGCGCCAGCATCAGTGCATACAGCTGGCCGGCGGAACGAATGGCCTGCAGGTGGTGCCTGGCGTCTTGGTTGATCAGCTTCTCGTAGATCTGGATCAGATTGGACCTTGTGGCCACCGGGCCAAGGGGGTCCTTCTTCTTGTCCTCGTCCTTACGGAACGGCACGTTCAGCGGGTCTTTGAACGCGTTGTAGTAGTGCCGGAAGAAGCGCTCCTGGACGCTGTAGTCGTCGCCCAGGTAGCCC
>NZ_JBFTPJ010000386.1:0-5186 GCF_056398445.1 Variovorax sp. 01T439_2 | reverse complement strand
CACGCCGAGTTCGTTGATCCGGTTGTGCAGCGTGGTGATGTTCTGCTTGAGCGCCGCGTCCTGCAGCCGGCGCGCGGCTTCGGGCTTGATGGTGGCCACCAGGCGCCAGTTGCTGCCGTCCTGGCTGTCGGTGGTGGCGAGGTCCTGGAACTGATCCTGGATCAGGCGCTTGGCCGCTTCGAGCGCGGCCGCGTCGCGGAACGAGACCTCGATGGCCTGGCCGTTGCGGTTCACCGAGGTGCCGCGGATGCCCTTGTCGCGGAAGGTGGTGCGCAGGTCGCTCGCGAAGGATTCGGCCTTCTTGTCGATGGCGCCCTTCATGTCGACCTGCAGCAGGAAGTCGACGCCGCCGCGCAGGTCCAGGCCCAGGTACATCGGGAACGCATGCAGCGCCGTGAGCCAGGCCGGCGAGCGCGAGACCAGGTTCAGCGCCACCACGTAGGGCGGATCGGCCGGATCGGGCACCAGCGTGCGCTGCAGCGTGTCGCGCGCCTTGAGCTGCTCGTCGGGCGTGGCGAAGCGCGCGCGCAGCGAGCCGCCCTCGAGCGTGAGCAGGTCGGGCGCGAGCCCGGCTGCCTTGAGCGCCTCCTCGACCCGGCTCTGGGTGGCCGCGTCGACCTTGACGGTGGACTTGGCCGCGGACACCTGCACGGCAGGCGCCTCGCCGAAGAAGTTCGGCAGGGAATAGATCAACCCCACAAGCAGCACGATCACGATGATCGCGTACTTCCAGACCGGATAACGGTTCATGAGCGGGCGCTTTTCACAAACTTATTAAAGATGGGACACAGGCGTGACTTGAGGCCATGCGCCGCAAAGCGCAAGGCCGAGCCGCGCGTTGATTGCTGGGCTTACTGCTTGACAGCGCCCTTGGGCAGGACCTGGACCACAGCGCTGCGCTGGATCTTGATCTCCACGCCATTGGCGATTTCGAGGCCGAGGTACTGGTCGCCGAGCGAGGTGATCTTGCCGAGCACGCCGCCGGCCGTGGCCACTTCATCGCCCTTGGCCAGCGCTTCGATCATGGCGCGGGCTTCCTTCTGGCGCTTCATTTGCGGACGGATCATCACGAAATACAGCACCACGAACATCAGCACCAGGGGCAGCATGCTGCCCAGCGAGGACAGCATGTCGCCGCCGCCGGAAGCTGCGGGTGCGGTTTGGGCGAAAGCAGAGGAAATGAACAAGAGAGTCTCCAGCAGAGAGAAGAGAGAAATGTCAGAAGCGCGGATCGGGCCCGCGGTTCCGCGGCCCCGTGGAAAAGGCCGCGAGTCAGAGCTTGGGGCGGCGTCGGCCGCGCGCAGCAGCGGGCATTGTATTCGTGGCAATGCCCCGCTCCGCGCGCTTATCCGGCGCGCGGGGCAGGGCTTTCCATGGGCTGCGGCTGCGCGTCTTTTGCTAGCTTTTCAGGAGCAAGCGCGCGGTGCGGCCGGCGGTGCCGGGCCGGCCTCCGGAAAAATCACGCGGCGGCGCGCTGCGCCTCTTGCGGGTTGCGCCACTTGGCGAGCAGCTCGCTCCAGCGGCTGCGGGCCGCGGCAAGGTTGCGCTCTTTCACATGGCCGTAGCCGCGGATCTGCTCGGGCAGGCTTGCGATCTCCAGCGCCAGCGCATGGTTCTCGGCGCGAAGGCCAGCAATCACTTCCTCGATGCTCGCGCGGTACTCGCCGATGAGCGCGCGCTCGGTCCTGCGCTCCTCGGTGCGCCCGAAGATGTCCAGCGCCGTGCCGCGCAGGCCCTTGAGCCGGGCCAGCAGCCGGAAGCCGGAGAGCATCCAGGGGCCGAACTTCTGCTTCTGCAGCTGGCCCTTGGCGTTCTTCCTGGCAATGATGGGCGGCGCGAGGTGGTAGTTGAGCTTGAAATCCTTGCCCATCTCGCCCTCGAACATGCCCTCGACGCGGGCGAGGAAGCTGCGGTCGGTGTGCAGCCGCGCCACCTCGTACTCGTCCTTGTAGGCCATGAGCTTGAACAGGTAGCGCGCCACCGTCTCGGCCAGCGCGCTCTTGCCGAGCGCCGATTCGGCCTGCCGGACCTTGTCCACGAACTGCCGGTATTCCTCGGCATAGGCCGCGTTCTGGTAGCCCGCGAGGAATTCGACGCGGCGCGCCACCAGGCTTTCGACGGTTTCGCGCTTCTTGAACTCGATCACCTGGCCCGGGCGCAGGCGCTTTTGCAGCTCGTCCGGACGGACGGCCGCCTGGCGGCCCCAGGCGAAGGCGGCCTTGTTGTTCTCGACCGCCACCGCGTTGAGCTCGATGGCGCGCAGCAGCGACTCGAGCGCCAGCGGGATCCAGCCCTTTTGCCAGGCAAAGCCCAGCAGCATCGGGTTGGCATAGAGGCTGTCGCCCATCAGCGTGGTGGCGGCGGCATCGGCGTCGAAGGTGCCGAGCGCATCGGCGCCGATGGCGCGCGCGATCTGGCTGGCGCAGTCGTCCTGCGGGTTCACCCAGTTGGCGTTGCGCACGAAGGCGGCGGTGGGCGTGCTGTGCGTGTTGAGCGCCACGTGCGTGCGCCCCTCGCGCATGCGCGCCAGGGTTTCGGCGTTGACGGCCACCAGCGGATCGGCCGCCAGGATGAGGTCGGCCGCGGCGGTGCCCACGCGCGTGGTGCGGATCGCGTCCTGCGACTGGCCGATCAGCGCATGGCTCCAGGTGGCGCCGCCCTTTTGCGCGAGGCCGGCCGCGTCCTGCGTGACGATGCCCTTGCCCTCGATGTGCGCCGCCATGCCGAGCAGCTGGCCGATGGTGATGACGCCCGTGCCGCCGACGCCGGCCACCACGATGCCCCACACCTGGTCCTGCGCCAGCACCGGCACGGCCGGATCGGGCAGCGGACCGAGTGCGAGCGGCGAGTCGGCCTTGTCCCTGGCCTTCTTCTTGAGCTGGCCGCCCTCGACCGTGACGAAGCTCGGGCAGAAGCCCTTCAGGCAGCTCATGTCCTTGTTGCAGCTGCTCTGGTTGATGGTGCGCTTGCGGCCGAACTCGGTTTCCAGCGGCTCGACCGACAGGCAGTTGCTCTGCACGCTGCAGTCGCCGCAGCCTTCGCAGACCAGCTCGTTGATGACCACGCGCTTGGCCGGATCGACGGCCGTGCCCCGCTTGCGGCGGCGGCGCTTCTCGGTGGCGCAGGTCTGGTCGTAGATGATGGCGGTGGTGCCGGCGATCTCGCGGAATTCGCGCTGGACCTCGTCGAGCAGGTCGCGGTGCTTGACCGCCACGTGGTCGCCCGGGATGTTCACGCCCTCGTACTTCTCGGGCTCGTCGGTCACGATGACGACCTTCTTGGCGCCCTCGGCATGCAGGCTCTCCGCGATCTGCAGCACCGAGTGGCCCTCGGGCCGCTCGCCGACCTGCTGGCCGCCGGTCATGGCCACGGCGTCGTTGTAGAGGATCTTGTAGGTGATGTTCACGCCCGCGGCGATGCTCTGGCGGATGGCGAGCAGGCCGCTGTGGAAGTAGGTGCCGTCGCCCAGGTTCGCGAAGATGTGCTGGTCGGTCGTGAAGGGCTGCTGGCCGACCCACGGCACGCCCTCGCCGCCCATCTGCGTGAAGCCGATGGTGGAGCGGTCCATCCAGGTGGCCATGAAGTGGCAGCCGATGCCGCCCATCGCGCGCGAGCCCTCGGGCACCACGGTGCTGGTGTTGTGCGGGCAGCCCGAGCAGAACCAGGGCTGGCGGTCGGCACCCTGCACGCCGCCCACCTTGAGCACTTCCATCGAGCGCTCCTTGGCTTCGAGGATGGCCATCTGCGCGTCGATGCGCGCGCGCATGTCGGCGCCGGCCTGCTCCAGGATGCCGAGCTTGTGCAGGCGCTGCGCAATCGCCTTGGCGATCAGCGCCGGGTTCAGGTCGGCGTTGGCGCGCAGCAGCGTGTTGGCGGTGGGGTYGGGCATGGCCCATTCGCCGCCGGAGAAATCGCCGTCGAGCTCGTTGAACTTGCCGAGCACGGTGGGACGCACGTCGGCGCGCCAGTTGTAGAGCTCTTCCTTCAGCTGGTATTCGATGACCTGGCGCTTTTCCTCGACCACCAGGATCTCCTGCAGGCCGGTGGCGAAGTCGCGCGTGAGCTGCGCCTCCAGCGGCCACACCACGCCCACCTTGTGCAGCCGGATGCCCA
Organism: Variovorax sp. 01T439_2; assembly: GCF_056398445.1. NCBI lineage: Bacteria > Pseudomonadati > Pseudomonadota > Betaproteobacteria > Burkholderiales > Comamonadaceae > Variovorax > Variovorax sp. 01T439_2. The sequence continues at coordinate 1,073 of NZ_JBFTPJ010000386.1, read as the reverse complement.
GCTGGCGGCAGGTGGCGTCGTCCAGGCCCAGGTCGATCAGCGCCTGGCGCGTGTCGTTGTAGGCCTTGCCGCTGGCCATGATGCCGAAGCGGTCGTTCGGGCCCTCGATCACGTTGTGGTTCAGGCGGTTGGCGCGGATGTAGGCGAGCGCGGCGTACCACTTGTAGTGCATGAGCCGCGCCTCCTGCTCGAGCGCGTGGTCGGGCCAGCGGATGTGCAGGCCGCCGGGCGGCATCTGGAAATCGGTGGGGATGACGATCTCGACGCGGTCCGGGTCGATCATGGCGGTGGCGCTCGACTCGACGATTTCCTGGATCGTCTTCATGCCCGACCAGATGCCCGAGAAGCGGCTCATCGCAAAGGCGTGGATGCCCAGGTCCAGGATTTCCTGCACGTTGGCCGGAAAGAACACCGGCGTGCCGCAGGCCTTGAAGATGTGGTCGCTCTGGTGCGCGGCCGTGCTGCTCTTGGAGATGTGGTCGTCGCCCGCCACCGCGATCACGCCGCCCCACTCGGTGGTGCCTGCCATGTTGGCATGCTTGAAGACGTCGGAGCAGCGGTCCACGCCCGGGCCCTTGCCATACCAGATGCCGAAGACGCCGTCGAACCGGTTGGTGCCCGCGGGCGAGAAGCCCAGCTGCTGGGTGCCCCAGAGCGCGGTGGCGGCGAGCTCTTCGTTCACGCCGGGCTGGAAGACGATGTTCTGTTCCTTCAGGAACTTGCTGGCCTTCCACAGCGCCTGGTCGTAGCCGCCGAGCGGGGAGCCGCGGTAGCCGCTGATGAAGCCCGCGGTGTTCTTGCCCGCCTGCTTGTCGCGCAGGCGCTGCAGCATCGGCAGCTTGACCAGCGCCTGGACGCCGCTCATGAAGGCACGGCCGTAGTCGAGGCTGTATTTGTCGTCGAGCGTGACGGTTTCCAGCGCGCGGCGAATGTGCTCGGGCAGCGGTGCGTTCATGTTTGTCTGTCTCCGTGTGGCAGGGCCTCGTGGGCCTGGCTGATGGGTGTGGGTCTGTGCCCGGATAGGGCGCGAGCCCATGATCACGCAAAGTGTATGCCGGGGTGCGCGACAGGTG
>NZ_JBFTPJ010000385.1:0-5190 GCF_056398445.1 Variovorax sp. 01T439_2 | reverse complement strand
AGCTGCGGGCGCGGGCCGGCCTCTGGCGCATTCCGGAACCCCCAGGAGACAAGCACGCATGAAGCACATCGACTTCTATCTCGACTTCATCTCGCCCTACGCGCACCTTGCGTTCGAGCACCTGCCCCAGGCGCTCGAGGGCCTGAGCTGCAGCGTGGCCTACAAGCCGGTGCTGCTCGGCGCCATCCTCAAGCACCACGGCCAGCTCGGCCCGGCCGAGATTCCGGCCAAGCGCAGCTGGACCTACCGCCATGTGCTCTGGCTCGGCCATGCGAACGGCATCCAGATCGAGATGCCGGCCTCGCACCCCTACAACCCGCTGCCGCACCTGCGGCTCGCGCTGTCGACCTCGGACGACGGCAGCATCAGCCGCCTGGTGGCCGAGACCATCCTGCGCAACGTATGGCGCGGCGGCGAGGAAGCCGGCGATGCCGCGCGCCTGGCTGCGCTGGCGGCGCAGCTGGCACCGAAGCGCGACATGAACGGCGACGAGAACAAGGCGCTGCTCAAGCGCAACACCGACGAAGCGCTGCAGCTGGGCGTGTTCGGCACGCCGACCTGCAGGGTCGACGGCCGCCTGTTCTGGGGCTTCGACGGCCTCGCGATGCTGCGCGCCTACCTCGCCGGCGACGCATGGTTCGACGGCCCGCAATGGGCCGCGGCCGACCAGCGACCGTCCTTGCTGCGAAGCAGCAAAAGCTGAGCAGAAGGCCGATTTCTTACAAGCTGAAACGGACCCCGCGGGTTTCACCTTAATCCGTAAGCGCCGATTCAGTTTCGCGAAAGGCTCGGGTCAGTCGCGCCTCCAAGAATGCTTCACGGTCCCGAATGCCGGGGCCGATCGAACGCATACACAGGAGACGACGCAAATGGCAGCAACACTGGATTCGAGGGGGATGCCGCATCCGGCCCCCCGGCCCATGTCCGCGGAGGAAAAGAAGGTCATCTTCGCTTCCTCCCTTGGCACGGTGTTCGAGTGGTACGACTTCTACCTTTACGGCTCGCTGGCCGCGATCATCGCGAAGCAGTTCTTCAGCGGCCTGGATGCCGGCGCGGCCTTCATCTTCGCGCTGCTGGCGTTTGCCGCGGGCTTCCTGGTGCGGCCGTTCGGCGCCATCGTGTTCGGCCGGCTCGGCGACATGATCGGGCGCAAGTACACCTTCCTGGTCACGATCCTGATCATGGGCCTGTCGACCTTCATCGTCGGCCTGTTGCCCAGCTACGCGACCATCGGCGTCGCGGCGCCGGTGATCCTGATCGCGCTGCGCATGCTGCAGGGCCTCGCGCTCGGCGGCGAGTACGGCGGTGCCGCCACCTATGTGGCCGAGCATTCGCCGCACGGCAAGCGCGGTGCCTACACCTCGTGGATCCAGACCACCGCCACGCTCGGGCTGTTCCTGAGCCTGCTGGTGATCCTGGGCGTGCGCGAATGGCTGGGCGAAGCGGTGTTCAACGACTGGGGCTGGCGCATTCCGTTCCTGGTGTCGATCCTGCTGCTGGGCGTCTCGGTGTGGATCCGCCTGTCGCTGAGCGAATCGCCCGCCTTCCAGAAGRTGAAGGCCGAGGGCAAGACCTCGAAGGCGCCGCTGTCCGAGTCCTTCGGCCAGTGGAAGAACCTCAAGATCGTGATCCTGGCGCTGGTCGGCCTCACGGCGGGCCAGGCGGTGGTCTGGTATTCGGGCCAGTTCTACGCGCTCTTCTTCCTGACGGCGCAGCTCAAGGTCGACGCGACCACGGCCAACCTGATGATCGCGGCCGCGCTTTTGATCGGCACGCCGTTCTTCGTGGTGTTCGGCACGCTGTCGGACAAGATCGGCCGCAAGCCGATCATCATGGCCGGCTGCCTGCTGGCCGTGGTCACCTACTTCCCGGTCTTCAAGATGCTGACCGAGGCCGCCAACCCCGACCTCGCCAAGGCGCAGGCCACCGCCGGCGTCACCGTCACGGCCGACCCCGCCACCTGCTCGTTCCAGGGCAACCCGGTGGCGCGCGAGATCGACTTCAGGAGCTCCTGCGACATCGCCAAGCGCTACCTCGTGCAGAACTCGGTGAGCTATGAGAACGTGGCCGGCGCGCCGGGTTCGAAGGCGGTCGTGAAGATCGGCGACAAGTCGGTCGAGGCGCCCGTGGGCAACGTCGTGAACCTCAAGTTCGACGAGACCTCCGCCAAGGAAATCGCCGCCTTCAAGAAGGGCGTGGCCGAAGACCTGAAGGTCGCGGGCTACCCGGCCAAGGCCGACCCCGCCAAGATCAACAAGCCGCTGACGGTCGCGCTGCTGTTCTGGCTGGTGCTGCTGGTGACCATGGTCTACGGCCCGATCGCCGCCATGCTGGTGGAACTGTTCCCCACCCGCATCCGCTACACCTCGATGAGCCTGCCCTACCACATCGGCAACGGCTGGTTCGGCGGCCTGCTGCCGACCACCGCCTTCGCCATCGTGGCCTCGACCGGCAACATGTACAACGGCCTGTGGTATCCGATCATCATCGCGGGCGTCACGCTGGTGGTGGGCACGCTGTTCATCCGCGAAACCAAGAACGTCGACATCTACGCGAACGACTGACGCACGTTCGGCAGTGCAGGAGGGCGGCGGGAGCCGGCCCTCCGTTCAACAAAGGGGCTTCATGCCGTCGGCATGAGGCCTTTTTCTTGAACCCCCGCATTCCATCCCCAGGAGACAGAACCCATGTGGAAACTCGTTGTCGGCTTCGTCGTCTTTGCCGCCATTGCCCTGTACGTGATCTCGAAAGCCGGCGACAAGATCGACATGTCGGGCGAGAAGCATGGCGGGGACGCGGCGCAGCACGAGCCCGCGCCCGCCGCCGCACCCAAGTAGGCAAGCCGCCGCGCGGCGGCGATCAGCGCTTGAAGCGGCCTTCGCTGATGATCGACAGGTCGACGTAGTCGATGCCCGTGTGGTCCGTCGGCGAATAGCTCACGTCGATGTTGCCGCCCAGGTCGTACTGGAAGCTGTTGAGCGTGGCAATCAGCCGGGCGCGCGTGGGCTTGGGCCCCGTGCGGCGCAGCGCCTCCACCATCACCTTGGTGGCGACGAAGCCTTCGAGCAGCGCGGGCGACAGCTCGGTCTGCCCCTTGGCCTTGGCGAGCGCCATCGCCTCCTTGATCAGCGGATGGCCGAACGAGCGCTCGTAGGGCAGCACCTGCGTGACGATCACGCCCGCGCTGGCCGAGCCCAGCTCCTTGATGAAGCCCGAGGCCGCATTGTTCGACAGCGTGATGATCTGCGCCGCCGAACCCGCGGCCCGCAGCGCCTTCACGCCTTCGGTCACCGCGGTGCCCGAGCCGATCCACAGCACCGCCTGCGCATTGGCCTTGACCAGTTGCGGCACGATCGCCGAATAGTCGGGCTTGCTGCGGTCGGCCAGCGCCAGCACCGCCGGTGCGAGCCCGGCCTTCTCGAAGCCCTTGCTCGCGCCTTCCATCGCGTCCTTGCCGAAGGAGTCGTCGGCCTGCACCACGGCAATGCGCTGGATGCCCGTGGTGTGCAGGTGCTGCACCGCTTTTTCAGCCTCGCGCTGGTAGGTCGAGCGCACGTTGAAGATGTTCTTCTGCAGCGGCTTGTGCAGCGCCATCGCGCCGGTGGAAGGGCCCACCAGCGCCACGCCGTACTTGTCGAGCAGCGGGATCACGGCCAGGGTGTTGGGCGTGCCGCGGTTGAGCAGCAGCGCCAGCACCTTCTTGTCCTCGATCAGGATGCGCGTGTTCTCCAGCGAGCGCTTCGCGTCCAGGCCGTCGTCGAGCCGGATCACCTCCACCTGCTCGCCGTTGATCCCGCCCTGGGCGTTGACCTGGTCGATGACCAGCTGCGAGCCCATGATGGTTTCCTTCACGCTGGCGGCCACCGGGCCCGACAGGTCGGCCGACTGGCCGATCACGATCTGCGCCGACGCGCCGAGCGCGGACAGGGCGAAGAGCAGCGCAGCAGCGCGGGACGTGGACAACATCTTCATCATCGAACAGCCTTTGGGCGAAGCGGATGCTTCTGTCAGAAGATGTGTAATGTGTTGCCGCAAGTGACAATCACTCGCTCGTGGAAACCCTGTCAAACCATAGTTGACAGTGCCCTCGCGCCGCCGCCGGCGCCGCGCTCAGCGCTTGAAGCGGCTGTCGCTGATGATCGCGAGATCGGCGAAGTCGATGCCCGAATGGTCCTGCGGCGAGTAGCTGATCTCGAGCCCGCCGAGGTCGTAGCCGCGCAGGCTCTCGAGCGCCGCCAGCACCTTGGCCCGCGTCGGCTTGGGGCCGGCGCGGCGCAGCGCCTCGAGCAGCACCTTGGCCGAGGCAAAGCCCTCGAGCGCGGCCGGCGACAGCTCGGCCTGGCCCTTGGCGCGCGCCAGCGCCAGCGCTTCCTTGACCATGGGGTAGCTGATGGAGCGCTCGTTCGGGAACACCTGGGTCACGATCACGCCCCTGCTCGCATCGCCCAGCTGCTTGATGAAGCCCGACGAGGCGTTGTTCGACAGGGTGACCACCTGCGCGGCCGAGCCGGAGGCGCGCAGCGCCTTGATGCCCTCGACCACGGCAACGCCCGAGCCGATCCACAGCACCGCCTGCGCATTGGCGTCCCGGATGGCCGGCACGATGGCCTTGTAGTCGGGCTTCTCGCGGTCGGCCGGCACGGTCACGACGGGCTTGGCCTGCGCCTTGGAGAAGCCGGTCATGGCGCCCTCGAGCGCGTCCTGCCCGAAGGAATCGGTCACATGCACCACGGCGATGCGCGCGATGCCGGTGGTGAGCAGGTGCTGGATCGCCTTCTCGGCTTCGCGCTGGTAAGTGGCGCGCACGTTGAACACGCGCTTCTGCACCGGCCTGTGCAGCACCATGGCGCCGGTCGAAGGGCCGATCAGCGCCACGTCGTGCTTGTCGAGCCACGGGATGATGGCCTGCGAATGCGGCGTTCCGCGGCTCATGAAGAGCGCCACCACCTTCTTCTCCTCGAGCAGCACGCGGGCGTTCTCGGCGGCGCGCTTGACGTCGAAGCCGTCGTCCATGCGCAGCACCTCGATCTTCTCGCCGTGCACGCCGCCCTGGGCGTTCGCGGCGTCGATCAACAGCTGGGCGCCGCCGATGGTTTCGTTCACGCTGGCGGCCACCGAGCCGGTCATGCCCGCGGTCTGGCCGATCAGGACCTGGGCCGGCGCGGATGTCGCGGCCAGGGCGAGCAGGGC
>NZ_JBFTPJ010000384.1:0-5198 GCF_056398445.1 Variovorax sp. 01T439_2 | reverse complement strand
GTCGAAGGCGGCATCGGTCAGCGCCGACAGGATGGCGCCGGGCGTGGGCACCTCGCGGCGCAAATCCGCCGGCAGCGGCGCCCACAGCTTCGAACGCTGGATGGCGCGCGCGCACTGGAAGAAAACCGATTCCACCCGGATCTCGATCACGCACTGCGGCGGCTTGCCCTCCATTGCGAAGCGGGCCATGAGCCCGGGCTCGGTCGTGATGCGCGCCCTGCCGTTCACGCGCAGGGTCTCGCCCACGCCTGGAATCAGGAACAGCAGCGCCACGCGCGGATCGGCCACGATGTTGCGCAGGCTGTCGATGCGGTTGTTGCCGCGGCGCTCGGGCAGCAGCAGCGTCTTCTCGTCCTGCACCGCCACGAAGCCGGGCGGGTCGCCGCGCGGCGAGGCGTCGAGGCCGCCGGGTCCGGTGGTGGCCAGCACCGCGAAGGGCGAGGCGGCAATCAGCGCCTGGTAGCTCGGGTGCAGCCAGGGCACCTCCTTCTTGAGCGAGGCCTCGCCGGCTTCGCCGAACAGCGCTTCGAGCTGCGCGAGGGTGTCGATGGCATGGGTCATGGGATCACTCCTTGTTGCTTGTCCGGCGATGCCGACGGGTTCCTGCCGCAGGCCAGCGCCGCGGCGGCGAGCAGCAGCGCGCAGATGCCGTAGAGCCAGGACGATGCCACGACCGGCAGCAGGAGCCCGGCCAGCAGCGGCCCGATGCCGGCGCCCACGTCGCGCCACACCGCGCGCGCGGCCAGCGCATGCATGCGCTCGGGCCCCGGGGTGCGGCGCGCCACGATCGGCGGCAGCAATGGCAGCTGCAAGGCGCGCAGCACCACGATCAGTGCCGCGCAGCTCCACAGCCAGCCCAACCCGAAGCCCGCCAGCGCGATCGCCGTCACGAGCGAGAGGCTCACCAGCAGCCGCTCGGCACCGAAGCGCTCCGCCATGTGGCCGCCGACCGGGCTCAGCAGGATTTCCGCGAGGTAGCGCAGCGCCATCAGCGAACCGGCCATGACCACCGCGCCGCCCGGCATCAGGTCCTTGCCCAGATAGGACAGGCCGACGATGAAGAGCCCGTCGAGCGTGAGCCCTTCCATGAACGACCAGGCATCGAGGCTGTTGGGCCGCCCGAAGCGGCGCGCGGGCCGGCTGTGYGGGCTGCCGTGCGGCGCCGCAGGCAGGCGCCGCGTGGCCAGCACCGCCGCCAGCGAGAACGCCGCAAGAATGCAGAAGATGATGCGCGGCCCGGCCCACAGCGCCAGCAGCGCGCCCAGCGGCAATGCGAGCACCGGCCCCATCGCGATGAGTGCGCGCGAACGCCCGCTGCGGCGCGCCGCACCCAGCAGTTCGGCCGTGGCCAGCGACTGCGTCGACAGGTTGAGCGCGGCAAAGCACAACCCCCATACAAGCCGCAGCGGCAGCAGCGCCCAGAAGCCCGAGAGCGTGGCATAGCCGAGTCCGCAGAACGCAGCCGCCACCACCGCGATGGTGCAAGTGAGCCGATCACCGTTGCGCGCATAGAAGCGCGCCACCGCGCCATAGCCCGCAATGCGCACGAGCCGGTTGGCCGCAAGCAGCATGCCGGCCTCCGCCAGCGTGACGCCGAACTGCGCCGCATACATCGGCAGCAGCAGGTAGAGCACCACGTCGGCCGGCAGCGAAAGGCCGAGCGCAATGGCCGCGTGGCGGGAGTTCAGGTCGGTGGCAGCGGGAGCTGGAGCGGGCGTGGTGCGAAACATCGAGCCCGCATCGTGCGCCGGCGCAAGGCATGCCGACAAACGACATTAATGCCCGCCATGCGTGAGAAAATTGCACGCATGCCGCTTCGAGAACCGCCCCTCAATGCCGTGCGCGCCTTCGTCGCCGCGGCCCGCCATCAGAGCTTCACGCGCGCGGCGATCGAGCTTCATGTGACGCACAGCGCGGTGAGCCGGCAGATCAAGAGCCTGGAGGAATGCCTGGGCGTCGCGCTGTTCGAGCRCCGCATCCGCCAGGTCGCGCTGACCGCGGAGGGGCAGCAGTTCTTCGCCGAGGCGGGCCCGGCCATCGCGCAGATCCATTCGGCGGCGCGTGCATTGCAGGCGCAAGGGCCGGTCCGTGCCGTGAGGATCAACGTGCGGCCCTCCTTCGCGGTGCGGTGGCTCATTCCGCGCCTGCCCTTGTTCGTCGAGCGCTACCCCGAGATCGAGCCGCAGGTGGTCACGAGCACGGTCATGCCCGAACAGGCCGCGGGCAGCTTCGACATCGCGGTGCGCCGCGGGCTCGAGGGCTGGCCGCCTTCCATCGAGGTGCGCCCCTTCCTCGAGGACGAGGTGCTGGTGGTCGGCGCGCCGGCGCTGTTCAAGGCGCATCCGCTTTCGGACCTGCGCGCGCTGGCCTCGCATGTGCAGCTGTCGGCCCGCACGCGCAAGGAAGACTGGGACGCCTGGAAGAAGCACGTCGGCGCACCGCGCGCCAAGCCGGCGGGGCGGCTGCAGTTCGACCACCTGCACTTCGTGCTGCAGGCCGCGGTCGACGGGCTCGGCATTGCATTGGCGCCGACCTCGCTGGTGGCGCACGACCTGGCCTCGGGCCGGCTGCAGTCGCCGCTGCCCGCGCTGCGCATGCCGCTGAACCGCTACTACTACGGCCTGTCGCCCGGCGCTGCGCCGGAAGCCGCGTACGTCGCGCAATGGTTCGAGGAAATGATGGGCCCGCGCTAGAACAGCGAAGCCATTCCGTTCGGCCGCGCGCCTTCGATGTCGAGCATGCGCAGCTTCGTCAGCGCGCCGCCGCCCGCCGAAAAGCCGCCGGGCTTGTTGCCCGCGGCCAGCACGCGGTGGCATGGCACCACGGGCGCGAAGGGGTTGTGGCCCATGGCCTGGCCCACCGCGCGCGACAGGCCCTTGTCGCCGAGTTCGGCCGCGATCTCGCCATAGGTGCGCGTCTGTCCGGGCGGAATGCGCCGTGCGATCGCATAGATGCGCTGGTGGAATTCCGACACATGGCTCATGTCGAGCACGATGCCGCTGAGGTCGTCATCGGATTCGCCGTTCAGCAGGCCCTGGATGGCCGCGATCGCGCGCCGCGCGCTTTCGGGCGGCTCGGCTTCGCTCAGGTTTGCAAAGCGGCGCCGCATGCGCGCCCGCGTGGCAGCCTCACCGTTTTCTTCGGGCAACTGCACGCCGACGAGCCCACGCGGTCCCCAGGCCAGCGCGCAGGTGCCGATGGCGGTTTCGAACAAGGCAAAGCCTGGCTCGATGGTTTCGCTGCTGGTGCTGCCCGATGCTGCATTCATCGCGCCATTTTCTGCCAGCCGCTAAGCCTGATCGGGCGACAGGGTTGGCGGCACCAAGTGCCGCTCCAGCAGCACCGCCACGTGCACCGCCTCGCGCTGCGCGCCGTCGCCGATCTGGTGGCGGCAGCTGGTGCCGTCGGCCACCACGATGGCGTCGGGCCGCGCGCGGATCGCGGGCAGCAGGCTGGCCTCGGCCATCTGCATCGACACGTCGATGTGCCGCGCCTCGTAGCCGAAGCTGCCCGCCATGCCGCAGCAGGAGCTTTCGATCAGCTCGGGCTCGGCACCGGGAATGAGCCGCAGCACGTCCAATATCGGGCTCACCGCGCCAAAGGCCTTCTGGTGGCAGTGGCCGTGCAGCAGGATCGGCGCCGTGGCCGGCGTGAGCGCGAGCTTGAAGCGGCCGGCCTTGAGCTCGCGCGCAATGAACTCCTCGAACAGCAAGGCCTGCTTCGCCACGGTTTCGGCTTTCTTGCCGAAGCCCATCACCAGGGTCTCGTCGCGCAGCGTGAGCAGGCACGAAGGCTCGAGGCCGACGATGGACACGCCGGCCTCGGCCAGCGGCCGGAGCGCGTCGATCAATGCTTCCGCACGGCGCTTGGCCTCGCTGACCATGCCGCTCGCCAGGAAGGTGCGGCCGCAGCAGTGGTGTCCGCCGCTCTTCTCGACCGTGTGCAGCGTGTAGCCCGCGGCCTTGAGCACACGCGCCGCGGCCAGCGCGTTCTCGCTCTCGAAGGTGCCGTTGAAGGTGTCGACGAAGAGCACCGCCGCGCGGCCGCCGTTCGCCTGCACCGACAGCACGGCTTCGCGGCTGGCGAACATGCCCGGCAGCTCGGCCTTGGCGCGCCAGAAAGTGTCGGAGCGCCATTCGGGCAGCGACCGGCGCGCCGAAAAGCCCAGCAGCTTCTCGCCGAGCCAGGCCGCGCCGGGCACGGTGTTGCGCAGGTTCATGAGCCACGGCAGGCGGCTCGCCTTGTGCGCGTAGTCGGGCATGTGGGCCACCAGCCTGTCCTTGAGCGTGTGGCCGTGGCGCTTCTTGTAGTGGTCGAGAAACTCGATCTTCATCTTCGCCATGTCGACGCCGGTCGGGCAGTCGCGCTTGCAGCCCTTGCAGCCGACGCACAGGTCCATGGTCTCGTGCATCTCTTCGCTGGTGAAGGCATCGGTGCCGAGCTGGCCCGACAGCGCGAGCCGCAGCGTGTTGGCGCGTCCGCGCGTGAGGTGCCGCTCGTCGCGCGTCACGCGGTAGCTCGGGCACATGGTGCCGGCGTCGAACTTGCGGCAGTGGCCGTTGTTGTTGCACATCTCCACGGCCTTGGCGAGACCGCCGGTGCTGTCGCCGCCGGTGCCGGGCGCGGTGGTCTTCTCGGTCACCGGGTCGGCGTTGACGTTCCAGGCCGACCAGTCGAGCACGGGCTTGAGCTCGATGCGCCGGTAGGGCCTGGGCGCGGTAGGCGGCGCAAAGCGCAGCAGCGAGGCGTCGTCCATGCGCGGCGTATCGACGATCTTGCCGGGGTTGAACAGGTTGGCCGGATCGAGCTCGCGYTTGATGGCGCGGAAGGCCTCGTTGATGGCCGGACCGAACTGCCATTCGATCCACTCGCCGCGGCACAGGCCGTCGCCRTGCTCGCCGCTGAAGGCACCCTTGTACTTGCGCACCAGTGCCGCGGCTTCTTCCGCAATGGCGCGCATCTTGGCGCCGCCGTCGGTGCGCATGTCCAGGATCGGCCGCACGTGCAGCGTGCCGACCGAGGCATGCGCATACCAGGTGCCGCGGCTGCCATATCTGGCAAACACCTCGGTCAGTGCATCGGTGTATTCGGCCAGGTGCTCGAGCGGCACGGCGCAGTCCTCGATGAAGCTCACCGGCTTGCCGTCGCCCTTCAGGCTCATCATGATGTTGAGGCCGGCCTTGCGCACTTCCCAGAGG
>NZ_JBFTPJ010000383.1:0-5204 GCF_056398445.1 Variovorax sp. 01T439_2 | reverse complement strand
GTGCAGCAGCCCCGCGAGTGCGGCCTGCAGCACCATGAAGACGCTGGCCTGGCCGTCGCGCGCCAGCTGCAGCATGCGCTCGTGCACGCGCGGCGCGATCTGCATCGGCACCACGTCGCCGCGGTAGCTGGGCACCGCCGGATGCGGGCGGTCGACGGGCAGGCTCAGCCGCTCGGGCAAGTCGCTCAAGGTCTCGCGCCAGAACTCGCGCTGGCGGCCGGCCATGCTGTCGGGGTCGTCTTCGCTGCCGAGCAGTTCCTGCTGCCACAGCGCGTAGTCGGCATATTGCAGCGGCAGCGGCGCCCAGCCCGGCGCCTTGCCTTCGCAGCGCGCCGCATAGGCCACGCTCAGGTCGCGCGCCAGCGGCAGCAGCGAGGCCCCGTCGCCGACGATGTGGTGCGTCAAGAGCAGCAGCACGTGCTCGTCGGCGGCCAGCTTGAACAGGTGCGTGCGCAGGGGCGGCGTGGTGCCGAGCGCGAAGCCGCGGTGCGCCGCGGCATGCAGTTGCGCGGCAATCTCGTCCTCGCTGCTGTCGGCTTCGATCACTGCCGGCCGCGCTTCGGCACCGTCCAGGATGTGCTGGTAGGGCAGCCCGTTGTCGTTCGGATAGATGGTGCGCAGGCTCTCGTGGCGCTGCACCAGGTCGCCCAGCGCCTCGTGCAGCGCTGCGCGGTCCAGCAGGYCGGAAAGCCGCAGCGCGAGCGGCATGTTGTAGGCCGGGTTGGCCTCTTCGAGCTGGTTCATCAGCCACAGGCGGCGCTGCGCGAACGACAGCGGAATGCGGGCCGGGCGCGGCATCGGCACGAGGCTGGGTCGCGCCACCGTCTCCTGGTCGAGCAGCTCCGCGAGGCCGGCGATGGTGGAGACCTGGAACAGCGTGTCCAGCGGCAGGTCGATCATGAACTGCTGACGGATCATCGAGATCAGCTGCACGATCATCAGCGAGTGCCCGCCGAGCTCGAAGAAGTTGTCGTGGATGCCCACGCGCGGCAGGTGCAGCGTCTCGGCCCAGAGCCCGGCCAATATTCTTTCGGTGGGCGTGCGCGGTGCCGCATACGGCGTGGCGGCCTGCAGCTCGGGCGCCGGCAGCGCCTTGCGGTCGAGCTTGCCGCTCGGGCCCAGCGGCAGCGCCGGCAGGCTCACGAAGGCCGAGGGCACCATGTACTCGGGCAAGGCCTGCGCCAGGTGCGTGCGCAGCTCGGCGGCCTGCAGATCGGCCGCATCGGCAGCCACCACGTAGGCGACCAGGCGCTTCTCGCCCGGCACATCCTCGCGCGCAAGCACCGCGGCCTGCGCCACCTGCGGATGCCGCAGCAGCACCGATTCGATCTCGCCGGGCTCGATGCGCAGGCCGCGGATCTTCACCTGCTGGTCGGCGCGGCCCAGGAAGTCGAGGCTGCCGTCGCTGCGCCAGCGCGCGAGATCGCCGCTGCGGTACATGCGGCTGCCGGGCTCGCCGTACGGGTTGGCAATGAAGCGTTCGGCGCTCAGCAGCGGCCGCCCGAGGTAGCCGCGCGCCAGGCCGATACCCGCGATGTAGAGCTCGCCGGTCACGCCCGGCGGCACGGGCTGCAGGCCGCTGTCCAGCACATGCATCTGCGTGTTCCAGATCGGGCGGCCGATCGGAACGCTCGCCAGTGCCGCTGCGGCTTGCGGCTCGCGCGGGCATTCCCACGAGGTGACGTCGACGGCGGCCTCGGTCGGGCCGTAGAGGTTGTGCAGCTCGCAGGACAGGCGCTGCTGGAACTGCGACACCAGCGCGGGCGACAGGGCTTCGCCGCTGCAGATCACGCGCCGCAGCGTGCTGCAGGCGGACGCGGCGGGCTCGCGCAGGAAGACCTCGAGCATCGACGGCACGAAGTGGATCGTGGTGATGGCTTCGCTGGCAATCAGCCCGGCCAGGTAGGCCGCGTCCTTGTGGCCGCCCGGCTTGGCGAGCACCAGCGTGGCGCCGTCGATCAGCGGCCAGAAGAATTCCCAAACCGACACATCGAAGCTCGAAGGCGTCTTCTGCAGCACGCGGTCGTCGGCACGCAGGCCGTAACGGTGCTGCATCCAGCGCAGGCGGTTGACGATGGCGCGGTGCGACACCACCGCGCCCTTCGGCGTCCCGGTGGAGCCCGAGGTGTAGATCACATAGGCCGGATGGTCGGGGTCGATCGCCACGGCGGGATCGGTGTCGGCGCAAGTCCCCAGTTCGGCAATCGTTTGCGGCAGGTCGAGCAGCAATTGCGCTGCGCCGCCCGGCAGCGTCTCCGCGAGCGCCATGGTCGTGACCAGGCACACCGGCTGCGCATCGCCGAGCATGAAGGCGATGCGCTCCTGCGGAAAGTCCGGGTCGACCGGCAGGTAGGCGGCGCCTGTCTTCAGCGTGGCGAGCAGCGCCACCATCAGTTCCATCGAGCGCGGAATGGCCAGCGCCACGGTGCGCTCCGGCCCCGCGCCGCGTGCGCGCAGCAGGTGCGCGAGGCGGTTGGCGCGGCGGTTCAGTTCGTCGTTGCGCATCGCCTCGCCTTCCAAGCGCAGCGCAATGCCTTGCGGACTGGCGGCAAGCTGCGCCTCGATCAATGCGGTGAGATGGCTGGCGGGCACCGGGTGCGCCGTGCCGTTCCACTCCACCAGCAGTTGCGTGCGCTCGTGCGTGCTCAACAGGTCGACGTGGCCGATGGCCTGGTCCGGCTCGCGGATCACCGCGGCCATGAAGGCGAGCAGGCGGCGCTGGTGGTCGGCCAACGCTTCTGCGGTGTGCACCGCGGGGTTGGCGTCGAAGTCGATCTGCAGGTCCTGCCCGTTGCCGCGTTCGTACAGGAAGATGCCCAGGTCCTCGGCCGTGCCGTTCGACAGGTTGCGCGGCCTGGCGGCATGGCCCGCAAAGCGGAAGTCGTAGTCAAAGGGCTCGACGTTGACCACCGTGGTGAACAGCTGCCGGTTGGCAACCAGCATGTTGAGATCGCTGCGCAGGTGCTCGTAGCGGTAGCTCTGGTGCCTGAGGATCTGCCGCATCTGCCGGCCGACCTCGCGAATCAGTTCCGGGATCGGCAGGTCCGCGCGCATCGCCAGGCGCAGCGGCAGCGCGTTGGCCACCATCGCCGGCACGCGCCGCATGCGGTCGTTGTGGCGCGCCGTCACGGGGATGCCGATCACCATGTCCTCGATGCCGGTGGCGCGGTACAGGTAGGCCGCGGTGGTGGCGATGAGGATCTGCGGCAGCGTGGTCCMGAGCTCTTGCGCAATGGCCTGCAGGGCCTGCACGCTGGCGGCCGGCAGATGCACCGTCTGGCGCAGCAGGCCGCCGATGTTGACCGAACGCTGCGAGGCCAGGCTCAGCGGATCCGGTGCATCGCCGAAGCGCTCGACCCAGTACTGGCGGTCGCGCGGAAAGCGGCCCGACGCGCGGTAGGCGTTGTCTTCCTCGGCCAGCTGCGAGATCGGCGCGAGGCGCGATTCATCAGGCACTGCCGCGCTGCCTTCGGCCATGGCGCTGTAGACGTCCGCGAAGCGGCGCGCAATGAGCCCGCCGCCAAAGCCGTCGAGCACGATGTGGTGGCTTCGGTGATACCAGATGTGGCGCGCGGGCGAGAGGCGGATCAGCGCCGAGAGCCACAGCGGCCCCGTCGCCAGGTCGACGTTGCGCGTGAAGTCGGCGCGCATCCAGCGCTCGGCCTCGGCCTGCGGATCGCGCTCGTCACTCAAGTCGAGGTACGGAATCTCGCCGGTGAAGGTGGGCGCCACGACCTGGCGCGGCCCTTCGTCGGTATCGACAAAACTCAGCCGCGTGGCTTCGGCTTCATCGGCCACCTGGCGCATGGCGGCAAGGAAGATCGCGGGGTCGATGGGGCCATCGATCTCGATGGCTTCGGCAAGATTGAAATTGGTGTCGGGCGACGCGAACTTTGCGCCGAGCCACATCGCCATCTGACCCGAGGTAAGGGGCGCGGTGCGGCCCAGGTGATCGGCGGTAGTCATGCACTTCTCCAGCTCTTGAATGAAATCGGCAACGCAACGCTGCATGGGCGCGTGGAATGGACGCGCCAAACCACTCTACAAGTGGTTGCAACAATTTCAGTGACGCTTTTCCGGGCACGAAAATTTCACGCGCGGCCTTGAGCGAGAAAGGTTTCACCGGGAAGTGAACATTCGATCGGCGATGGTCGAATGCGAAGGCTTTCATCGTATTTCCGGGGCCCGACACCCGGAAAACCGTTGTTGCAATGCAGCAACTTGGTACAAATTCCGTAGGGGCATCCATCGGCGTGCGAACGGCCGGGCAAAAAAATACGCGCCCGGCGGCGCGTACTTTCGATGGATGCACGGGCTGCGGGCGCGGTCCCGCGTGGTCAACGCACCATGTCCCATCCCATCATCAGCGCCGCGAAGCCCATCAGGGCCGTGCCGCCCCACCCGAGCCAGCGCGTGYGGCGCCCCGAGGTGAACAGGCCCATCACCTTCTCGCGCGACACCAGCACCATCATCGCGGCCATGATCGGCACGGCGACCACGCCGTTGATCACGGCGCTCCAGTACAGCGCCTTCATCGGATCGATCGGCGTGAAGTCGAGCGCGGTGCCCACCAGCGTGGCCACCGCGATGATCCCGTAGAACTCCTTGGCTTCGCGCCAGTGCCGCTCCAGCCCTTCTTCCCAGCCGAAGGCCTCGGCCACCGCATAGGCAGCCGACGAGGCCAGCACGGGCACCGCAAGCAAACCCGTGGCGATGATGCCGCCCGCGAAGAGCCAGAACGCGAAGTCGCCCGCCAGCGGCCGCAGCGCCTCGGCCGCCTGCGCCGCCGAAGACACGTCGTGCACCCCCGCCGCGAACAGCACCGCCGCGCCCACCACCATCACGAAGAAGGCGATCAGGTTCGAGAAGGTCATGCCCAGCCAGGTGTCGAGCCGCACGCGCCGCAGGTCGCGCCACACCTCCTGGTCGGTGCCGCGCCGCCCGCCCCTGAGCCGGAGCTCCTCGACTTCCTGCGAGGCCTGCCAGAAGAACAGGTACGGCGAGATGGTGGTGCCCAGCAGCGCCACGATCATCATCCAGTAGCTGCCGTTCCACTGCAGCCGGGGCACGACGAGGTCGTGCAGCACGCGGCCCCAATCCACCTGCACCGCGAACACCGCCGCCACGTAGGCAAACAGCGTGAGCGTCAGCCACTTGAGGATGTGGGCCAGCTTGCGGTAGGGCACGAACACCTGCAGCAGCAC
>NZ_JBFTPJ010000382.1:0-5206 GCF_056398445.1 Variovorax sp. 01T439_2 | reverse complement strand
GTCCTGACGAACTGGTTCGAAAGGTCGGCTCCGCCTAAGGCCGCCTTCAAAAACCAACTCCCCTCCTCATGCACCGAATCGAGCCAATGGGCTTGAGGGCGATCTATCGCCCGCTCCTGGGCAAACCGCTGCAACCCATCACGTCAATCATTAAGGAGACTACGATGAAATTCTCGTTCAGATCCAAGCCGACCCGTCGTCGAGCCCTGCAGGTTGCAGCGTGCGCACTGCTTGGCGGTCCGCTGCTTTGCGGCACAGCACTCGCGGACTGGCCGGCGGACAAGCCGATTCGGATCGTGGTGCCTTTTGCCGCAGGCGGTGCCACCGATCTCCTCGGGCGCGCGCTGGCCGTGGAACTGACCAAGAGTCTCAAGCAAAGTGTGATCGTTGAAAACAGGCCTGGTGCAGGCGGCAATCTGGGCGCCCAGGTCGTGGCAATGTCGTCGCCCGATGGCTACACACTGCTGCTGGCTTCGGGGAGTATGTTCACGGTCAATCAGTTTATCTACGCCAAGCCTGGCTACACCTTGAACAGCTTTTCCCTGATCAGCAAGGTGGCCAGCGGTCCGATGGTAGTGACGGTGAATTCCGACCTGCCAGTGAAAAGCACGAAGGAACTGATCGCCTACGCCAAGGAGCGGCCCGCCAAGATCAGCTTCGCCTCAGCGGGGGTTGGCAGCCAGACGCACATGGCAGGCGAGTCGCTGGCAGACGCCGCGGGACTCGAGCTTCTGCATGTGCCTTACAAGGGCGAGGGGCCCGCCTATGGAGATCTGATGGCGGGCACGGTGCATCTGGCCGTTGCCAACATCAATGCGATGTCTCCGCTTCTCAAGGGCGGACGGCTCCGCGCACTTTCGGTGACGGGGAAAGAGCGGTCCCCGCTGCTTCCCAACATTCCCACCACGGCCGAGGACGGCGTTCCCGGATTCGAGTACATGGCTTGGTTCGCTCTCGCAGCGCCGGCCGGGACGCCGAAGGCGGCCATCGACCGTTTGCTCACTGAGGCGAAAGCGGCCGTTGCCGAGCCGGGGATGAAACGATACCTGACCGAACAGGGGATGTCGGCTGCCATCGTTCCACCCGAGCCACTGAAGGTGGAGATCCTGGGTGAAGCGAGCAAGTGGAAGGCCCTCGTCGAGAAGAAAAAGCTTTCGGCCAACTGAGGCCTTGTCTCTTCCTGATTGGTCAGATGGGCAAGAGCGCACAGCCCAGACTTTCCATTTTTCTACATCTATCGAGCGATGCCACTATCACCTGAACTCGTTGCAGTTGCTGCGCCCATCGTCTTCGTCGCATACGCCGTATTCGGAATGACCGGATTCGGTGCGGCAATGGTGGCCGTGCCCATGCTGGTCCAGTTCATCCCGCTTCAGGTGGCAGTGCCTCTGGTGGTTCTCTTCGATCTGGTGGCGACATCGATGGTAGGTGGCAAGAACTGGGGCAGCGTTTCCACGCTGGAGTTGAAGCACCTGTTGCCGCCCATGCTGTTGGGAATCGCCATAGGGGTGGTGGTGCTCCACAACGTGGGGCCGAGATGGCCGCTGGTGGGCCTCGGCGTCTTCGTGCTGGTTGTCAGCGTTCGCAATCTGCTGGCCAGCGGTTCAGCGGCAAGGCCGCAGCTCGCCAGGGTATGGTCCTTGCCGTTGGGAATGGCTGGCGGCGTGTTCAGCGCGCTGTTTGGTACCGGGGGCCCGATCTATACGATCTATCTGGCCAGACGGCTATCTGATGTCGACCGCTTCAGGGCGACGATTGCCGTCGTGATCCTTCTGAGTGGGATCAGCCGCGCCGCCGCGTTTGGTGTGGCAGGTCTTTATGGAAAGGACTCCATCCTGGGATTGGCTTGCGTCCTTCTCCCGATGTCCTTGCTGGGACTCTTCGTGGGTTCGAAGGCCAGGACCCTGGTGTCGCCTGGGCGCTTGAAGCGCCTTGTCCTGCTGCTCTTGTCGGCCGCTGGCGCTGGTGCCATCTACCGCGGTTTGGCCGTAAGCGGTTGATCGTGCGGCCGGCCAACCGCGTCCGCCAGTTCAGCCAGCGTGCGGAAGTGGTAGTCGGGCTCGGTGCGTTTCGACTCGATGGTGCCTCCGGACCCCTTCTGCGCATGGCGGCGCTCGATCCAGCAGGTGGCGATGCCCAACTCTTTGGAGATGCCGATGTCGTGGTACTGGCTTTGCGCCACGTGCAGGTTGTCGGCCTGCCTGAAGCCCCAGGCGCCCTCGAAGCGGCCGCGCGCATAGGCGAAGTAGCGGGCGTCGGGCTTTTCGCACAGCGCATCGTTGCAGCTGAGCAGCATGTCGAAGGGCGAGCCCAGCGTCTTGTCGAAGTGGGCCAGCGCCCATTGCTGTGCATTGGTCATCGTGACCAGCTTGAAGCGCCTGCGCAGCCGCTGCAGCGCCTCCACGGAGTCCGGGAAAGCCGGCCATTGCGCCACCGAATCGCGCAGGCCACGGGCCAGCGCATCGCTGTCGGGCAGGCCCAGCGCGGGGGCGATGGCGTGCCAGCAGCGCTCCAGGTCGTCGGGGTACCAGCCGGCGTGGCCGTCGGCGCGGGCCTGGCGGTAGGCGGCCAGGAATTCGTCGTCGCTCACGCGCGCACCGGGCACCRCCGAGCGCAGGTAGGCGAGCATGCCGCCCTCGAAATCGATCAGCGTGCCGACCACGTCGAAGGTGAGGACCTTGAAATCTTGCAGGGACATACGAGAGAAGCTCCAGTGGGAGGGGCAGGAAATCGCCGCAGCGGCAACAGGCGAGGGGGCTGCCGGGCGTCTGTACGTCACGAGCATAGGAGCTTCGGCGGGCCTGGGCAGGCCGAACTCGGCGTGTGATCCAGCACAGGATGTCGCAGTCTTGCCGAAGACGGCATCTTCTTTGGCGTGGGCCTTGTACGCGCGATGCCGCGTGTGCGGAGCGGGGTGGACGCCGGGTGCTGGACGCTGCTCAGTGCTGCAGGATCTTCGAGAGGAACTGCTGCGCGCGGTCGGAGCGCGCAGCCGGGTTGCCAAAGAACTCTTCCTTCGGGCAATCTTCGACGATGCTGCCGCGGTCCATGAAGATCACGCGGCTGGCCACCTTGCGCGCAAAGCCCATCTCATGGGTCACGCACATCATGGTCATGCCTTCGCACGCCAGCTGAACCATCACGTCGAGCACCTCGTTGACCATCTCGGGGTCGAGGGCAGAGGTGGGCTCGTCGAACAGCATGGCGATCGGGTCCATCGCCAGCGCGCGTGCGATGGCCACGCGCTGTTGCTGGCCGCCCGAGAGTTGCGAGGGAAACTTGTGCGAATGGGCCTTCATGCCGACGCGCTCGAGCAACGCCATGGAGCGGGTGCGCGCCTCGCTCGACGAGCGCTTGAGCACCTTGACCTGCGCGATCGAGAGGTTCTGCTCGATCGAGAGATGAGGAAACAGCTCGAAGTGCTGGAACACCATGCCCACGCGCGAGCGCAGCCGGTTGAGGTCGATCTTCGGATCGCCCACCGAGGCCCCGTCGACCGTGATGCTGCCCTGCTGGAAGGGCTCCAGCGCGTTCACGCACTTGATCAAGGTGGACTTGCCCGAACCCGATGGCCCGCAGACCACGACAACCTCGCCTTTGCGGATGCGCGTCGTGCAATCGGTCAGCACCTGGAACGCGCCGTACCACTTGCTCACCTGGTTGATGTCGATCATCGGGTTTCCTTTGGCAGGACCATGAGCTGCAACAGCGTGTGGGCAACGACGAGGGTCGCCTTGCGCAGCTCGTCGAGGGGAACCCGTTCGTCGGCGCGGTGGCCGTTGGCTTCGAGCAGCGACTCGGGGCCGGCGCCGTACATCACGGTCGGGATGCCGGCTTCGCTGTAGAGGCGCGCGTCGGTGTAGAGCGGCACGCCGATGGGTGTCACCGGCTTGCCCATGACCGCGCTCGCCTCGCGGCACATCAAGGCGGCAAACTCAGCCGCACCGGGTGCGGGCGCGAACGGGCGGGCCAGCAGGATCTGCCGGATCTCGACGGCGATGCCCGGCAGCGTGGCGCAGGCGTCTTCGATGACCTGCCGCAGTTCCGCCTCGACCGCTTCGGGCGTCTCTTCCGGCACGATGCGGCGGTCGATGCGCAAGCTCAGCGTGTCGGCCACGACGTTGGTGTTGATGCCGCCCTGGATCAGCCCGACCACCATCGTCGGATGCGTGATGCCGGGGGTCTGCGAGGGCCGTGCGGCCAACTGGTCGCGGTAGTGGTACAGCGCGGGCAGCAAGGTCGCAGCAGCCTCGATGGCGTCGGCGCCCGTGTCGGGCCGCGCCGCATGCGCCGACTTGCCGCGCAGGATCACTTCCAGGTGCAGGCAGCCGTTGTGCGCCACGACAACGTGGTGCGAGAAAGCGGCGGAGATCACGTAGTCGGGGCGGCTCAGGCCTTGCGAAAGAATCCAGCCGGGTCCGGTCATGCCGCCGGTCTCTTCATCGTAGGTCAGGTGCAGCTCGACCGTGCCGGCCAGCGGTGTGCCGCTGGCGCGCAGCTGCTTCAGCGCACGCAGCGCGAAGGCGTAGGTGGTGAAGTCCGACTTGGAAACCGCCGCGCCGCGCCCGTACAGCCATCCGTCGCGCACCTCGCCGCTGTAGGGCGAGCCGGTCCAGCCCGAGCCCGGCGGCACCACGTCGCCGTGCGCGTTCAGGGCAATCACCGGCCCCTCGCCGAAACGCTCGCGCACGATGAGGTTGGTCACGCTGCGCATGCCGTGCTGCTGTGCGAACGCAGGCGGCACGGCATGGCGTTCGACCACCAGGTCCATGCCCTCGAGCAGGCGGGCCGCCACTTCGGCATGCGGCGCGCAATCACCGGGCGGGTTGTCGGACGGGCATTGCACCAGCTGCGCCAGGGTCTCGACCTGTTCCTGGAAGTGGCTGTCGATGAATTGGCGCAGCACGTCGCGCGCTGGGGCTTGGGAGTGGTCAGTCATGGAGCTCTGTCAAAGAAACCGGTCGATCCGGAAAGGCGTGATGTCGATGTCCGTGCGCCCGCGCACGATCAGGTCGGCGACCAGGCGCGCGGCGATGGGCGCCAGGGTGTAGCCGTTGGAGGTGACGGCGTTGTAGAAGCCGGGCACGCCGGGCACGTCGCCCAGGATCGGCGCGCCGTCGATGTTGACGTTCATGCCGGCCCAGCAGCGCACCATGTGCAGGCCGCACACGGCCGGCAGCACCTGCCGCGCAACCCACAGCCCGCC
>NZ_JBFTPJ010000381.1:0-5218 GCF_056398445.1 Variovorax sp. 01T439_2 | reverse complement strand
CGATGTGCACGCCGAGGATCTCGTCCGTGGCCGCGTCGGCCAGGAACTTGACCATGCCGGTCGTGTCGCCCAGCGCCCGTGCACGGCCGTTCGCGAGGAACGGGAAGGTGCCGGCCTTGTAGGCGCGGCCCGCGGCCTTGAGCTGCTGCTCGGTCTGGCCGACCCACGCGATCTCGGGGTTGGTGTAGATCACCCACGGCACGGTGTTGAAGTTGACGTGGCCGTGCTGGCCCGCAATGCGCTCCGCCACGGCAACGCCCTCTTCCTCGGCCTTGTGCGCGAGCATCGGGCCGCGCACCACGTCGCCGATGGCCCAGACGTTGGGCAGGCTGGTCTTGCAGTCGTCGTCCACGGCAATGGCGCCGCGCTCGTCGAGCTTCAGGCCCACGGCTTCGGCGTTCAGGCCGATGGTGTTGGGCACGCGGCCGATCGAGACGATCAGCTTGTCGACCTCCAGCGTCTGGGCTTCGCCCTTGGCGTTGGTCCAGGCCACGCTCACGCCCTTCATGGACGACTTGATCTCGCCGACCTTCACGCCGAGTTCGATCTTGAGCTTCTGCTTGTCGAAGGCCTTCTTGGCTTCCTTGGCGATCTGCTCGTCGACCGCGCCGAGGAAGGTCGGCAGCGCTTCGAGCACCGTGACTTCGGCGCCGAGGCGGCGCCACACAGAACCCATTTCAAGCCCGATGACGCCCGAGCCGATCAGGCCCAGCTTCTTGGGCACCGCGCCGATGCGCAGCGCGCCGTCGTTCGAGAGGATGTTCTCCTCGTCGAACGGCGCACCCGGCAGCGCGCGGGCGTTGGAGCCCGTGGCCACGATGATGTGCTTGCCCTCGATCGACTCTTCGGCGGCGCCCGCCACCTTGATCTCGTAGCCGGCTTCGCCCGCCTTCACGAACGAGCCGCGGCCATGGAAGAAGGTGATCTTGTTCTTCTTGAACAGGTACAGGATGCCGTCGTTGTTCTGCTTCACGACCTGGTCCTTGCGGGCCAGCATCTTGTCGAGGTCCAGCCCAAGGCCTTCGACCTTGATGCCATGGTCGGCAAAGTGGTGGCCGGCCTGGTCGAAGTGCTCCGACGATTGCAGCAGCGCCTTCGAGGGAATGCAGCCGACGTTGGTGCAGGTGCCGCCCGGTGCGGGGCCGCCCTTGCCGTTCTTCCACTCGTCGATGCAGGCCACGTTGAAGCCCAGCTGCGCCGCGCGGATCGCGGCGATGTAGCCGCCGGGGCCGCCGCCGATGACGATGACGTCGAATTGTTTGTTGGCCATCTGATTCTTTCTCCTCAGATGTCGAACAGGAGGCGCGACGGGTCTTCGAGCGCTTCCTTCATGGCCACCAGGCCCAGCACGGCTTCGCGGCCGTCGATGATGCGGTGGTCGTAGCTCATGGCAAGGTAGTTCATCGGGCGAACCACGATCTGGCCGTTCTCGACCACGGCGCGGTCCTTGGTGGCGTGCACGCCGAGGATGGCCGACTGGGGCGGGTTGATGATCGGCGTCGAGAGCATCGAGCCGAAGGTGCCGCCGTTCGAGATGGAGAAGGTGCCGCCGGTCATCTCTTCGATGCCCAGCTTGCCGTCCTGCGCCTGCTTGCCGTATTCGGCGATCTTCTTCACGATGTCGGCAAAGCTCATCTGATCGGCGTTGCGCAGGATGGGCACCACCAGGCCGCGCGGCGAACCGACGGCAATGCCGATGTCGAAATAGCCGTGGTACAGGATGTCGTTGCCGTCGACCGAGGCGTTGATCACCGGGTACTTCTTGAGCGCATGCACCGCGGCCTTCACGAAGAAGCTCATGAAGCCGAGCTTCACGCCGTGCTCCTTGGTGAAGCTGTCCTGGAAGCGCTTGCGCAGTTCCATGACGGGCGCCATGTTCACTTCATTGAAGGTCGTCAGGATGGCGTTGGTCGATTGCGACTGGATCAGGCGCTCGGCGATGCGGGCGCGCAGGCGGCTCATCGGCACGCGCTGCTCGGGGCGTTCGCCCAGGTCGGGCGCACCCGCAGGCGCGGCGACTTGCGGCAGCGCGGGCTTGGCGGCCGGTGCGGCCACGGCGGGCGCGGGCTTGGCGCCCGAGGCCACGGCGCCGAGCACGTCGCCCTTGGTGACGCGGCCGTCCTTGCCGCTGCCGGCCACGTCGCTGGTCTTCAGGTTGTTGTCGGCCAGCAGCTTGGCGGCAGCGGGCATGGCAACGTCGGACTTCGAACCGCCGGTGGCGGCCGCAGCCGCTGCGGGCGCAGCTGCCGGGGCCGGTGCGGCGGCGGGTGCCGCTGCTGCAGGCGCTGCGGCGCTTGCCTTGCCTTCGGTGTCGATCTTGGCGATCAGCTGGTCGGCCACCACGGTGGCGCCATCGGGCTGCACGATCTCGGCCAGCACGCCAGCCGAGGGCGCGGGCACCTCGAGCACGACCTTGTCGGTCTCGATCTCGATCAGGATTTCATCGACGGCGACGGCTTCGCCGGCCTTCTTCTTCCAGGTGAGCATGGTGGCTTCGGCCACGGATTCGGAAAGCTGGGGGACTTTGACTTCTACGATAGACATTTGGAGTGAGCTCCGTTTTGTTCTTCAGGTGTTCGTGTGAAAAAGAGGCTTGGAATTACTTGGTCAGCACGAAGCCCTTGAGCTTGCCAAATGCGCCATCGACCAGCGCCTTCTGCTGTTCCTGGTGCAGGTGCGAGTAGCCGACTGCAGGCGATGCCGAAGCGGCACGGCCGGAGTAGCCGAGCTTCTGGCCTTCCTGCATGTTCTCGTGGATGTAGTGCTGCACGAAGAACCAGGCGCCCTGGTTCTGCGGCTCGTCCTGGCACCACACCACGTCGGCGAGGTTCGGGTACTTCTTGATCTCGGCCGCGAAGGCCTTGTGCGGGAACGGATAGAGCTGCTCGACGCGGATGATCGCCACGTCGTCGGTGCCCTGTTCTTCGCGCTTCTTGGCCAGGTCGTAGTAGACCTTGCCCGAGCAGGCGATCAGGCGCTTGACCTTCTCGGCCTTCAGGCCCTTGCTGTCCGGAATGACCGTCTGGAAGCCACCCTTGGTGAACTCGGACAGCGGCGAGGTCGCATCCTTGTTACGCAGCAGCGACTTCGGCGTCATGATGATCAGCGGCTTGCGCAGGTTGCGCACCATCTGGCGGCGCAGCACGTGGAAGATCTGGCTGGCCGTGGTGGGCTGCACCACCTGCATGTTGGTGTCTGCGCTCAGCTGCATGAAGCGCTCCAGGCGGGCCGAGCTGTGCTCGGGGCCCTGGCCTTCGTAGCCGTGCGGCAGCATCATCGTGAGGCCGTTGACGCGGCCCCACTTCACTTCGCCCGAGGCGATGAACTGGTCGATCACCACCTGCGCGCCGTTCACGAAGTCGCCGAACTGGGCTTCCCAGATCACGAGCGTGTTCGGGTCGTTCGAGGCGTAGCCGTATTCGAACGCGAGCACCGCTTCTTCCGACAGGATCGAGTCGATGACGACGAAGGGTGCCTGGTTCTCGGCCACGTTCTGCAGCGGCGTGTAGGTGCCTTCGTCGAACTTCTCGCGGTTCTGGTCGTGCAGCACGGCGTGGCGGTGCGTGAACGTGCCGCGGCCCGAGTCTTCGCCCGACAGGCGCACCGGGTAGCCGCTGGCCACCAGCGAGGCAAAGGCCATGTGCTCGCCCATGCCCCAGTCGACGTTGACGTCGCCGCGGCCCATGGCGGCGCGGTCGTCCAGCACCTTCTTCACGAGCGGGTGCACCGTGAAGCCGGCCGGCACCGTGGTGATCTTCTCGGCCAGGCGCTTCCACTCGCTGGACGGAATGGCGGTGTCGCCGGCGTCGGTCCACTTCTTGTTGAGGTAGGGGTTCCAGTCGACGGCGTACTTGCTCTTGAAGTTCGTGAGCACCGGGTCGACCGTGTTGCGGCCTTCGTCGAAGGCGGCGCGCTGGGCCTTGACCATGTCGTCGCCGAGCGTGGCGCCCAGGCCTTGCGTCGCCAGCTTGTCGGCGTACAGCTTGCGCGTGCCGGGGTGCTGGGCGATCTTCTTGTACATGAGCGGCTGCGTGAGCGAGGGGGTGTCCTGCTCGTTGTGGCCGAGCTTGCGGAAGCAGATGATGTCGACSACCACGTCCTTCTGGAAYTCCATGCGGAAKTCRAGSGCGAGYTGSGTGGCGAGCACCACSGCTTCGGGATCGTCRCCGTTCACGTGCAGCACSGGSGCYTCGATCATCTTGACGATGTCCGAGCAGTACAGCGTCGAGCGGCTGTCGCGCGGGTCGCTGGTGGTGAAGCCGATCTGGTTGTTGATGACGATGTGCACCGTGCCGCCCGTGAAGTAGCCACGGGTTTCGGCCAGTGCCAGCGTTTCCATCACGACACCCTGGCCCGCGAAGGCGGCGTCGCCGTGCACCAGCACGGGCAGCACCTGCTTGCCCTGCGGGTCGGCGCGGCGGTCCATGCGGGCGCGCACCGAGCCTTCGACCACCGGGTTCACGATCTCGAGGTGCGAGGGGTTGAATGCCAGGCTCAGGTGCACCGGGCCGCCGGGCGTGGTCACGTCCGAGCTGAAGCCCTGGTGGTACTTGACGTCGCCGCTCGGCAGGTCTTCAGGCGCGGTGTGGTCGAACTCGGCGAACAGGTCGGCCGGCATCTTGCCGAGCGAGTTGACCAGCACGTTGAGGCGGCCGCGGTGGGCCATGCCGATCACGATTTCCTGCACGCCCTTGATGCCGGCCTGGTTGATCAGCTCGTCCATCGAGACGATGAAGCTTTCGCCGCCTTCGAGCGAGAAGCGCTTCTGGCCGACGTACTTGGTGTGCAGGAAGCGCTCGAGGCCTTCGGCCGCGGTCAGGCGGTTGAGCACGTGCTTCTTCTGCTCCGCATTGAGCTGCGGGTTGGTGCGGGCGCTTTCGAGCTTCTGCTGCCACCAGCGCTTGTGGTTCTGGTCGGTGGTGTACATGTACTCGGCGCCGATGGTGCCGCAGTACGTTTCGCGCAAGGCATTGAGCAGGTCGCGCAGCGACATGGTCTCCTTGCCGAAGAAGGTGTTGCTGGTGTTGAACACCGTCTCGAGGTCGGCATCGGTGAAGCCGTAGAACGAGGGCTCGAGTTCCGGAATGGCCGGGCGCTCGGCGCGCTTGAGGGGGTCCAGGTCGGCCCAGCGGGCGCCGACGTTGCGGTAGGCGGCAATCAGCTGCTGCACGGCGGTGCGCTTGCGGCCGAGCTCGGAATCCGCGCCGCTGGCCTGCAC
>NZ_JBFTPJ010000380.1:0-5231 GCF_056398445.1 Variovorax sp. 01T439_2 | reverse complement strand
TGGTCATCCTGTGACTCGACATGCCGCCGAAGAAGGGCTTGCGCAGTCGCCTGGCTTCTTCAGCCTCCACCGCCAACTTCGCCTCATCGCGCTCGATGGCTTGGAAGAAGCGAGCGGTCTTCGCCACCAGTGGGTGACAGTGATCGAGTGAGGGCGGGACATCGATGGGCTGCAGCACAACAGCGTCCCTGGCCCGGGAAAACGCTTGCTGGACCCGCTGGATCCTCGTGGTGTCGGAGGAGCGGCACGCCGTGGTGTCTTTCTCCGGCAGGTGGACTTCGTGATCGATGTCGGAAGGCGGCAGTGGGGTCTGCACGCAGATCTTGCCGACCGCGAGACGGGTCCAATAGCCGACGGGTGGAACGGGGATGTTGTATCGACGGCAGAGCTTGGAGAGTCCGACATCGGACAGGCCGAGATTCGGTCCCAGATGGCGAAGCGGTGTCTGCCAGACCAACGCATACAGTTCGGATCGTTTCACGCGCACCTCTATCATCAGTCAAAAAGGACGCCTGCCAACGCACTTTGGCCTGCCGAAAAGGCTGCGTCGTCTAGCGACGTCTTACGCTCGTCGTCATGGAGGCGCGCTTGGGCGGCTGATGGTTCTGCGGACACCGATCTAGCGGATGAGGCTCTCCCTTGGCTCTCACAGCCCCGTCGAGTACTGACAGAGCCTTGGATTCACGTCATAGCCTACGCAAGGTTTTTGCCGAATCCACAGTGGGGCACTTGTAGATGGAAATCAACATTCCGGTGAGGAAGAACTCGCCTTCTCCGCACTGGTTAGGTGGCCGCGATTCCCTGCACCAAGGTACGGTAGAGATGGACCACCTCCATTCGCTCGTTGGAACCGACCTTCGAGAATTGCAGATGGTGATGAGGGTGATCGTTGGCGACAAGCGTGTAAACGCCGTTGATCATCTCGCCGTGAACGTGCTGCACGTACGCCATCCGAAACTTGCGCACCGCATCCAAGAATGGCCTCCCGTAAAGCACCCCTGCAACGAGCTCTGCGCGATCACCTTCGTGAGCAAAGTRCTCGATTCCCTCGAGTACGTGCCGGGCTCTGTCGTACTCGAAGTGCACGTGGTTGAATGGATCCACGACGGCTCCAGCGACTGTTCCAGACCGCCAATCACTGAATTCCAGGACATCGACGGCGGCGGGAGGGATATTTCGCAGCATGTAGCTGCGGAAGGACCGCTGGGACTTGAGGAATTCGTCAGGACTTCTTGTCGCGCGCTCATCGAGCATGCTCGTCAAGAACGGCATGCGGCCGGCGAGTTGCTCACGTACCGCTGCGGGAAGAAATTCAAGCCGAGGATCCAGATCGGCAAAGTACTCCACATGCACGAGGAAGCGCGTTCCGCAAGGGCGGGTGTGGAAGTAGCCCCCCACTGACTGTTGCTGCACGCGCGTGTCTCGCTTGCCGGTGGTCAGAAAATAGAAGTGCTCAATCYTGCCGGGGTGCCTGTCCGACTTGGCGAGGTCTTTCTCGATCTCGGGCAAGCTCAGCACGCCTTCCCAATACTTGCACTGACCAACGATTCCGTTGTGAGCGTAGAGCGGGAGCAGGTCGAGCCCTTGCTGGTCCTGTCCTCGGCTGCCATAGGTTTGGAACACAGGCGCAGGCACGGCGTGCCGAGTCCTTGCGAGGTGTTGCAGCCAGAATACCCCGAAATGCTCGAACTCATCGGGTGTCCGTATCGGGCTCATGAGACCAGTCATCGTGCTACTTCGTTGTGGTGGGTCAGAAATGTGTGCATCCTTGGGCCGGAAGATGTTACCGCCGAGGCACGACTCGACCTTCAAGCGGGTTGCCCCGCGGCTATGCGCCTACGCGCTCATCGAAGGCGGTACCGCCGCAGGTACGATCTGCCGGTCAAGGAGTACAGGACACCAAGGTGCACCTGCTGCCATCGTGCAGAGGCGCAGTCCGACCAACCTCTCGCATACAGTTTCCCATGAGCAAGAAAAAGAAGCGCCAGGCCCAGGCAACTGACGTGAGTCCACCCATGCTCCGACATGTTGAACGTCTAGCGCGCCACGAGGCGGGGCACGTTGTGGTCGCGCGTTGTCTGGGATTTACCACGAGCGGCATGGCCCTGACGATGCTGGACTTTGAGGGAGGGCATTCCGGAGAGGCGCAGGTCAACGTGCATGGTGCGACCCGAGAGGTCCGCGACATCTGCGACTACCTGCGCCGGCGGATCGCCGTGCTCTATGCCGGGGCAATTGCTGAGGCGTGGACCGAGCGGGGCATAGAGCAAGCCGCATTTGAAGCTTGCCTCAAACGTGGAGGACGAGGAGACAAGGCGAAGGCGGATGAACTGGTGCAGCTGTTGAGGAACATAAGGTACCCCGAGGAAACAGATGCTCAACAGGTGGGAATCCAGTTGAATGATCTTACCAGCGAGTGCATCCAGCTCGCTGAAACAATTCTGGAGACGAGACAGGAGGCCATCAGAGAGATAGCCGATCTCGTCAAGGCAAGATTCCAACGGCCTGGGGTGCGCATCGTTGCCAGCGAACATGATCTGGACTCCCTGCCTGCAGTCAAGGCGATGGTGGAGATTCCAGCTGAGTCAAGCGATCCCTCGCCAAGTCAGCGGTGACGCATCGGTTCTCTGGCAATGGATCTCTCGGGGGAACTGAGTTGCCGCTGAATGCCTCTTGGCGAGGCCATCTCATTCATCGAGTTGTGCGAAATCGAGCTCGATCGCGAACGATCGGAGATCGATCGAAGATTTCGCACAGTACCTCGCCAGGTCCATCCACAAAGAGCGACCCGAATCAAGCCCCGATATCTGAACGGCGTAACTCTTCCTGTACTCGTCATCCTCGATCTCGACCAGACCTCCAAGGCGGTAGGATTTCAGTTCCCCGGCCCGCTTGGCAACTGCGCTTTCCGAGATCCGAAGCGCCCCTTTGAGATCGCTCACAAGAATCGCGGGCGAGTCTCCATAGGGCACCACCACATCGAACTTTCGCATGTCGTAGGTTCGTTGGACAACGGCTCTCAGGTATTCGCGCACCTCGACCGGGACCTTCTTGAACTGCGCGACATAGGCTTTCAGGTCGGTCACCTCGCTTTGGAGGTCATCAGTGTCCATGCGCAACTTCAGCACTCGGCAAAAGCGCCCCAGGTTCGCTGCGACGGATGGCTCCGCCGACTTTGTCCAGTCCTTGAGGTGATCCATCATTGCGCGCTCAGGCGCCGAGAAGCGTGTCTCGTGCTTGCGCTTGATCTCCCTCAGCTTCTGCACGGAGTGAGTACCGACCTTGTCAGTGACCTTGTGATGTGCATGGCACATGAGCATGAGATTCTTGGCCTGTCGACGTTCTTCATTCGTTGAAATCGGGTTGAACCGCTGTCCGCCCCTTTCCGCAGCCTCGATATGGCAGATTTGCCCGATGAAGACGCCATCCGCGTTCATCATCAGATGATCGCACCCAGGGTAAGCACAGAGGTTGCCGGACTTGAGGAACAACTCACGCAGGGTCTCGCCTGTGGGTGCTAGTCGCTTCGGGCTCTCGAGATTTTTCGTCATTCCAGACCATCAGTCGTATCGCTACATGCTACATGGGCGTATTTCGCTTCTCTCATCTTCCGTGCTGGTTCGCGATATCGTGAGTGAATACCGGCGGCCGAAGTGCTGCCTGCGGTGCAGCAAGTGCTGGCAAGCCGGGTGCGCGGCGCCAACGTGCTGACGTCGCTGGTGGTGGCGCAGGATTTTCTGTGGGCGTGGCTTGAGGGCTTGCCTCAGCATGCGGCCCAACCCTATTCGAAATGTTCCGGGGCGGTGACGCAGACCTCGGTCTATCTGCGAAAGGTGGTCAAGGATGTGCTGGCACTGAGCAGTTCTGCACTTCTGCTGGCGCATTGCCACCCGAGCGCCCGCGCTGAGCCATCGCGGGTCGACGAGCAACTGACGCAAATGCAGAAAGAAGCGGCGGAGCCGGTAGACGTGTGGGTGCTGGACCACCCGTTCGTCGCGGGCGGCCCGTTCCTGCTCATGGCCGAGCGAGGGCTTCTGTGACGCAGGGCCATTCGCGCCCCTTTTGATGCGCGCCGTTATGCGCGCGGGACGTCGGTTTCCGCCGCGCCTTCGGCCTTGGGCAGCAGGCTCACCGACCAGTGGCCGCCTTGCTCCTGCTGAGGTGCCAGCAGGTCATAKGTCTTGACCATGTTCAACAGTCCCGAGTGGCCATAGGTCTGGGGCGAGAAGGCCGGGTCGGTGCGCTTGAGGTACTGGCCCAGGACGCCCAGGCCGACCTTGCCTTCGRACGTGTCGCTGGCGAGCAGCGACACGGCCTCGACGAGGAAGCGTGGCCGGCGCTTCGGCGCCGGCTTGGGCGGTTCCTGCTTCGGCGGCTCGGCCTTGGCCGGTTCCGCTTTTGCAGGGGCCTTCGGTGCGGCCTCGACGATGGCTTCTGCTGGTGGCTCGGGACGCGTCCATTCGAAGAACTGGTCGCTGGCGTTGCGCAGGGCGTCCGGCGTCTTGGGTTCGCCGACGATGCAGACGGTGGCGCCGCGTTCGCGCAGCTTGCGGCACAGGTATGCGAAGTCGGAGTCGCTGGTGACCAGGCAGAAGGTGTCGGCCCGCTGGTCGAAGAGCGCTTCCAGCGCATCGAGCGCCAGGGCGATGTCGGCGGTGTTCTTGCCGGCGGCGTACTGGTACTGCAGGCAAGGGGTGAACGCCAGGCGCACCAGGGCGTCCTGCCATTTGTTGGYCAGCGTGCCCTGGTTGCCGTAGCCGCGGCGCAGCACGACGCGGCCGAACTGCGCCACCATGCGCAGCGCGTGCTCGAGGATGTCGGGCGGCACGTTGTCGCAGTCGACCAGGACGGCCACGCGGGTCTCTGTTGTCGTTGGGGCGGTGCTCATCCGGAGTTTTGTTGTTGTGGGTTGAACGGGCCCTCACGGTAACTGATTCCGCGCGTCACTGGTCAGGCGGACATGGCGGGCCGCGCTGTCGTGCTGCGCGTCGAGTCATCCTTGGCGCCTCGCTCCCTGCGGGCGTTCATCGTTCGTCTCGCTCCGCTCGGTTGAACGCCTTCGGCCCGGCTCGTCGATCCGGGCCTGCGCGCTTCGCTTGCGTGGGGCCGGCGAAGAAGGCGACCGTTGCCTGTCAGCCATCTTTCCCGACTCCATCACCTTGTGCGCGACTGTAGCCCGCGGCCAGGTGCCGTCAAGGCGCGCCAGGCCGTGTCCTCGGCGTGTCCTCGGC
>NZ_JBFTPJ010000379.1:0-9071 GCF_056398445.1 Variovorax sp. 01T439_2 | reverse complement strand
GCCTACAACAGCGGCACGATCTTCATCGGCGACTGGCCGGATGGCAGCTCGACGGCGGACACGGCGTGGGCCTTGCTACTCGTCTTTATCGCGGGCCTGTGCGGCGTGCTCGCGTTGCGCCGCATGCTGGTGGTGCCGGTCGCGCGCAACCCCGTTCCCTGAAACCGGAACCAGCCACGCGCGGCAAGGCTAGCGGCGCACGGGCGCCAGCGGCCGCGCATCGACGGCCTCGCCATCGACGATGAAATGCCCGCCCGCCACGTGATGCAGCGTGCGCAGCTCGTCATGCCCGGTGAAGTTCCATCGGCCGTCGGCGAACACGCGCGCATCGGCCTGTGCAGCGATCACCTCGCCCAGGAACAGGTCGTAGCGCTGCTGGATCGGCGGCTCGGGCAGCAGGCGGCATTCGAGCCAGGCCGCGCAGCCTTCCAGCAGCGGCGCCTCGGTCGCAACGCCCGCAAAGGTCTGCAAGCCATAGGCCGCGAACTTGTCGTGCCCGTCGCGCTCCACGATCTCGCGGCCCGAGCTGTTGCCCAGCGCATCGGTGAGATCGAGCTGCGCCCGCGTGGGCACCTGCAGCGCGAAGCTGCCCGCGCCTTCGAGCAGCACGCGCGTCCAGGTGCTCTTGTCGAGCACCACCGCCACCTTGGGCGGATCGAAATCCAGCGGCATTGCCCACGCCGCAGCCATGATGTTGCGCTGGCCGCCATGCGCCGCACTCACGAGGACGGTGGGGCCGTGGTTGAGCAGGCGGTAGGCCTTGGCGAGGGGGACCGGGCGGCGGTGGAAAGACGAAGGCTGGGCCGGGGAGTCGGAAAGCGGTGTGGAATGGGCCATGCGCCAGCATGCCACGCCTTCTGCGCGCGCGCTTGGCGCCGCTGTTCGGCTTGGCGTTGTTCGGCTTGGCGCTGTTGTTCGGGGCGCGCTCCCGCCGACGGGGTMCCTTGCTCCGCGAATGTCCTCCGGCCTTCGGCCTCCCCCTTGATTTCGCTGCGCAAGGCACCCCATCAGCGGGAGCGTTGGACAGAGCRGTYGTTGATCAGCGGTACACCMRSRGCGTGCCCWSGTGCACAGGSCATCGGGTGCTCCCCGCAGCGAAATCAAGGAGGAGGCCGCAGGCCGGGGGACATTCGCGGAGGGGAGTACCCGGTGGCCTGTGCACGCGCCCCGAACACAAGACCCCAGCGCAACGTGCGCCTCAGCTCCCTCGAGTCAGCATCCGCCCCGCCCGCGCGAGCACCTTCGCTTCAGCATCACCGCCCCTATACGCGAGCACCCCATTCACGAATACCCGCTCCACCCCCAGGCTCACGCCGTGCGGCTTGTCGTAGGTGGCGGTGTCGGCAATGGTCTCGGGGTCGAACACCACCACATCGGCCATCGCACCCACACGCAGCAACCCGCGGTCTGCGATGCGCAGGTTGCGCGCGGTCATGCCGGTCATCTTGTGCACGGCCTGCTCGAGCGTGAACAGGCGGCGCTCGCGCCAGTAGCGCGCGAACACGCGCGGGAAGGCGCCCCACAGCCGCGGATGCGGATGGCGGTCGTGCGGCAGGCCGTCGCTGCCGATCATGGTGAGCGGATGCGCAATGACGCGCTCCACGTCTTCTTCCTGCATCTGGAAGTAGCAGGCGCCACCAGGCTTGAGGCGCAAGCACGCCTCCTGCTCGGTGGTGCCCCACTCGCGCGCGATGTCGGAGATCAGGCGGCCGGTCATCTCGGGGTGCGGGTCGGACCAGGTCAGCAGCACGTCGATGACGCCGTCGACCAGGTCTTCGCGCAGCACGGTGGAACCGGCCACGTAGGGGTACACGTCCATCGATATTT
This sequence comes from Variovorax sp. 01T439_2, assembly GCF_056398445.1. Taxonomy (NCBI): domain Bacteria; kingdom Pseudomonadati; phylum Pseudomonadota; class Betaproteobacteria; order Burkholderiales; family Comamonadaceae; genus Variovorax; species Variovorax sp. 01T439_2. The sequence goes on along the minus strand of NZ_JBFTPJ010000379.1, from coordinate 7,244 downwards.
TCTGCCGCTGCGCGAGCGCTTCGATCAACGGCAGCGTTTCCTTCGTGCGGCCCCAGTTGGCAGGGCCCGCGCACTTGTGGTGCGAAATGACCAGCGGCACACCGGCGCTGAACGCGGTGTCTCCCGCTTCGTGCAGCGCCTCGATGATCTGCTGCATCTCGCTGCGCAGGTGCGTCGCGTAGACGCCGCCGTGCCTTGCCACGACGCGCGCGAGCGCGGTCACTTCTTCGGCCGGCGCAGCAAATGCTTCTTCGTAGAACAACCCCGACGAGAGGCCATGCGCGTCCTCGGCCATGCAGCCCTCGAGCAGCGCCGCCATGCGCGCAAGCTCGTCGCCGCTCGCGGGCCGGTCGAGCGCCTCCATGGCTGCGAAGCGCAAGGTGGTATGGCCCACCAGCGCCGCCACGTTGAGCGCGGGCTGCACGGCATCGACGGCCGCGCGGTACTCGGCCATGGTCGCATGCTTGAACGATTCCGCGCCCAGCAGCGTGAGCGGCGGCTTGGACTGCGGTGTGCGGTACGGTGCGAGCGAGATGCCGCAGTTGCCCGTCACCACGGTGGTGATGCCCTGCGACACCTTCGGCAGGCACAGCGGGTCGCGCAGCACGATGGCGTCGTCATGCGTGTGCGCATCGATGAAGCCGGGTGCGATCACCTTCGTGCGGCAGTCGACGATCTCGACGCCTTCGGGCGCCAAGCCTTCGGGCAGCCGCCCGCGCAGGCCCTCGCCGAGCGCGACGATGCGGTCGCCCTGCAGCAGCACGTCGCCGGGCCACGAAGGCCCGCCCGAGCCGTCGACCACGAGTCCGGCCTCGAGCAGGATGGCTTTCGATCGATCGCTCACGATGCGGGCCCTCCCGTGTTGATGCCGCCGCCGTCCCAGCTTTGCAGCGGATGCGTGGTGGCGTCGATGCCGTGGCGCTGGAAGGCTTCACGCGCGCGCTGCAGGCGCTGCACCGCAGGCTCGCCGCGGCGCTGCGCCACCAGCACCGTGAGGATCTCGATGGCCGTGAGGTGCGTCAGGTAGGCGTCGATGCCCACGTGCATCACGGCGTCGTCGGGCACCGAGAGGCCCAGCAGGAAGTCGGCCCTGGCCGCCAGGGCCGTGCCGGGCCGCGTGAGCGCGACCACCTTGGCGCCCTGCCCGCGCGCGATGTCCACCGCGTCGAGCAGCGAAGGCATGCCGCCCACGTGCGAGATGGCGATGACCACGCCGCCCGGACGCTGCGCCGCACCCGCCACCTGCTGCAGGTGGTAGTCGGCCCAGGCATTGGCCGAGAGGCCGAGCCTGAAGAGCCGCGCCTGCAGGTCGTTGGCCATGAACCACGAGGTGGCGCCCGCGCCGTACAGGTCGACGTGCGGTGCGGCCGCGATGGCGGCCACTGCGCCTTCGAGCACCTGCATGTCGAGCTGTCCGCGCACGCCCGAAACAGAAGCCGCCGCGCTGCGCGCGATCTTGCCGACGACTTCGTCGGCCGCGTCCTCGATGTTCACGCGCCGGTGCAGCGGCGAGCCGCCGAGCGCCAGCTCCTGCGCGAGCGCGAGCTTGAATTCGCGCAGCCCCGCAAAGCCCAGGTCGCGGCAGGTGCGCATGATGGTGGGCACCGAGCTGCGCGAGCGCTCGGCCAGCTGCTCGAAACTCTCTTCGAGCGCGCGGTCAGGGTCTTCGAGGATCAGGTCGAGAATCGCGCGCCGCGTGGCCGGCGCGCTGCTGCGGGCCTGCGCGATCTTCTGAAGCAGGGAAGGAGTCATCGCGGCGGGTTCAGAAATGCATGGCGACGGCGTCGCTCACGCGGTAGTTCTCTTCGACCACCGGCATCCAGTGCCATTTGTCGAAGGTGGTGCAGGGGTGCGAGATGCCCAGGCCCACGCGGTCGCCGACCACGGGGGCCTGCGCCTCTTCGGCGGCGTCCCAGCGCAGGTAGGCGTGCTGGTCGTTGAGCGCGCTGATCTTCCATCCGGCGGGCACGGCCTGCGCTTCGAGAATGCCGCGTGCGGCGCGCGCAATGGGCACCGGCATCGACAGGTCGAAGGAGATGTCGCGCTTGCCCACGGCCAGGATCGCCAGGCCCGGCTCGGGCCGCGACTGCACCGTGGCCCACACTTCCATTGCGGGGCGCAGGCTCTCGCCGCAATCGCAGCCCAGGCGCTCGTCCACCGCGCTCACCATGCGCTTGTAGAAGCCGTGGTCGTGCGTCACATAGCAGCCCGAGCGCAGCAGGCCGCGCACCGGCGAGCCCAGCGCGGGCTTGAGGCGCCCCGCCACCAGGTCGAAGATGGCCGAGCCGCCGGCCGAGACCAGCACCTCGTCGGTTTCGAACAATTGCTGCGTGTCGCAATGGCGCGCGATGGCTTCCACGCGGTCCATCAGCGCGCTGGCATAGGCCGCGTCGGCTTCGCTGGAACCCGTGGCGCCCTGCCCTTCGTAGGTTTCGATGCCCACGAGCTTGGCCGCATCGCTGGCACGCAGCCGCGTGGCAAGCGCCACGGCTTCCTCATGCGTGCGGCAGCCGGTGCGTGCGCCCTCGACGCCGATCTCCAGCATCACCTCGAAAGGCACGCTCTCGGGATGGCGCTTGGACCAGTCCTCGATCAATGCGAGCTGCGCGAGCGAATCGACCAGGAACACCACGCGCAGGTCGGCGTGCGCGTGCAGCAGCAGCTGGATGCCGGCCAGGTCTTCATCGCTCACCACCTGGTTGGCGATGAGCGTGCGGCGCGCGCCGGCGGCCACGCCCACCGCCAGCTGCGTGACGGTGGCGAAGGTCAGGCCCCAGGCGCCGGCATCGAGCTGGCGCCGGAAGAGCTGCGGCGACATGGTGGTCTTGCCGTGCGGCGCCAGGTCGATGCCCCAGGCGCGCACGCGCGACTGCATCCAGGCCAGGTTGTGCTCGAGCGCCTCGCGCTTGAGCACGGCCAGCGGCAGCGGCAGGTCGCCCGCGAGCACGTTCCATCCCGCGGCGCCGACTTCACTGCGGCGGCGCGGCGGCTGGGTGCGCGGGTAGGGCTTGAWGTTGCTGCCCAGCAGCGGGTCGTTGAATTCCGGGTCGGCGGTGGTGTCGGTCATGGTGTTCATGCGGCAATGTTGGAGAGCAGCTCTTTTCGGATGCAGGCGCTGTAGTGTCCGGCGGAAATCTCGTCGAGCGGCGGCACCGTCTGCGCACAGGCCTCGATGGCGTGCGGGCAGCGGGTGCGGAACACGCAGCCCGAAGGCGGCGAGATCGGGCTCGGGATATCGCCCTTGAGCGCGATGCGCTCGGTGGCAAGCGTCGGGTCGGGCTTCGGGCTCGCGGCCAGCAGCGCCTGCGTGTAGGGATGCGAAGCTCGCACCGCCGCCGGGCTGCGCCTTCGAACCGCGCTGCGACCATGCGCTGGCGCTGCCCGCCCGAGAACTCGTGCGGAAAGCGGCTCGCATGCTCGGCGCGCAGGCCCACGGTTTCGAGCAGCTCGGCAATGCGCCTGTCGCGCGCCGCCGCGCCCTTGTGCAGGCCGTGCGTGGAGAGCGCCTCGCCGAGGATCGCGCTGATGCGCATCTTCGGATTCAGGCTCGCATACGGGTCCTGGAAGATGATCTGCAGCTTGCTGCGCAGCCGGCGCATGCGTTCGGCCGACAGCGCGCCGATGTCGTCGCCGCGGTAGAGCACCTGGCCCTCGGTGCGTTCGACCAGGCGCAGCACGGTGCGGCCGATGGTGCTCTTGCCCGAGCCCGATTCGCCGACGAGGCCCAGCGTTTCGCCGGGCTGGATCGCGAAGGACACGTCGTCGACCGCGCGCACCGGGCGGTCGCTGGCGCCGAAGTATTTCTTGAGTCCGCGGACTTCGATGAGGGGAGCGGCGGTGGTCATCGTAGGCTTTCTCCCTCCCCTTCCGGGGGAGGGTTGGGGTGGGGGCTCTGGGCGGTGGAGAGCGTCGCAACGATGGAACGGCCGCGTGCCCCCACCCCGGCCCTCCCCCGGGAGGGGAAGGAGCAAGAAAGGAGCAGCGCGCTCGTCATGCCACCCTCGCAAGTTGAGCATCCGGCTGCACGCGAATGCAGCGCGCCTGCCGGCCCTGGCGGATGTCGATCAGCGGCGGAATCGCTTCCTTGCAGCCCGCCAGCGCATGGTCGCAGCGCGGTTCGAAGGCGCAGCCCGGCGGCGGTGCGAGCGGGCTCGACACCTGGCCGCGGATCGCGAACAGCCGCTTGGGCTTGGGCTGCCCCGGCAGCCGCGCCTTGCCCGGCAGGCAGGCCAAAAGGCCCTGCGTGTACGGATGCTCGGGCTGCGCGAACAGCGGCCGCACCGGCGCGCTTTCGACCACGCGGCCCGCATAGAGCACCACCACGTCGTCCGCATGGTGCGCGACCACGCCGAGGTTGTGGGTGATGAAGAGAATGCTCATGCCGGTCTCGGCCTGCAGCCGGCGCATGAGCTCGAGGATCTGCGCCTGGATGGTGACGTCGAGCGCGGTGGTGGGCTCGTCGGCAATCAGCAGCGTCGGGTCGCAGGCCATGGCCAGCGCGATCATCACGCGCTGGCGCATGCCGCCCGAGAGCTGGTGCGGGTACTCGTGGATGCGCTGCGCGGCCGCGGGAATTTCCACCAGCTCCAGCATGCGCAGCGCATGGGCCATGGCGGCCTTGCGGTCCAGGCCCTTGTGCAGCCGCACGCTTTCGGCAATCTGCTCGCCGATGGTGAAGACCGGGTTCAGGCTGGTCATCGGCTCCTGGAAGATCATCGACAGCTGGTTGCCGCGCAGGCTGCGCATCTCGCGCTCGCCGATCTGCAGCAGGTCGAGCGTCTTGCCCTCGCGGGTCACGAAAGAGGCCTGGCCGCTGACCTGCGCGTTCGCGGTCTTGGGCAGGAGGCGCATCAGCGTGAGGCTGGTCACCGACTTGCCCGAACCCGATTCGCCGACCAGCGCCGTGGTCTTGCCGGGCTGGATCGAGAAGCTCACATCGGCCACCGAACGGATCAGGCCGTCCTCGGTGGGAAAGCTGGTGCTCAGGTTGCTGACCGTCAAACGCGCGCTTTGCGGTGTGTTCGTGGCGTTCGTCATCACAGGGTCTTCTTCAATTTGGGGTCGAGCAGGTCGCGCACGCCGTCGCCCAGCAGCTGCAGCGAGAGCGCGGTGAAGATGATCGCGAGCCCCGGAAACAGCACCACCCAGAAGGCCTGGTGCGCGTACTGCTGGCTGCCCGCGACCATGGTGCCCCAGGTCGGAATCTCGGGCGGCACGCCCACACCCAGGAACGAGAGCCCCGCCTCGGCCAGGATCGCGTAGGCGAAGATGAACGACACCTGCACGAGGATCGGCGACATCAGGTTCGGCAATATGTGCCGCCACAGGATGCGCGAGGTGCGCACACCCAGCGCGCGCACCGCCTCGACGAACAGCAGCTCGCGCACCACCAGCGTCGAGGCCCGCACCACCCGCGCCACGCGCGGCGTGTAGACCAGCACCAGCGCGAGCACGGTGTTGATGAGCGAAGGCCCCAAGATCGCCACCAGCGCAATGGCCAGCAGGATGTCGGGGAAGGACATCATCGCGTCGACCACGCGCATCAGCGGCGTGTCGAGACGGCGGAAGAAGCCGGCCAAGAGGCCCAGCACCGTGCCCGCAACCACCGCGCCCAGCGCAGTGAGCGCCGCAATGGCCAGCGAGTAGCGCGCGCCGTGCACGATGCGCGAATACATGTCGCGGCCGAGCTCGTCGGTGCCCAGCAGGTGCTCGGCGCTCGGGCCCTTCAGGCGCTGCAGCACGGCGGTGTCGTTGGGATCGATGGAGGCGAACAGCGGCGCGCCGATGGCGAGCACCGCAATGACCAGCAGCACCAGCGCGGAGACCATCACGATGCGGCGGTGCATCAGCTGGCGGAGCATTCGTGGCATTTGCATTCTTGTTCCCTCAGACTTTCACGCGCGGATCGACGACGGCGTAGAGCAGGTCGATGGAGAAATTGATCAGCACGTAGATCGCCGCAATCACGAGCAGCGCGCCCTGGATCACCGGATAGTCGCGCCGCAGCACCGCGCTCACCACCAGGTTGCCGACACCAGGCAAGCCGAACACGGTCTCGGTGATCACGGCGCCGCCGATCATCAGCGCGACCGTGAGGCCGATCACCGTGACGATGGGCACCAGCGCATTGCGCAGCGCATGCTTGAGCACGACCGTGCTCTCGCTCAGGCCCTTGGAACGCGCGGTGCGCACATAGTCCTCCCCGAGCACGTCGAGCATCGAAGCGCGCGTGAAGCGGATGATGAGCGCAGAGTTCAAGAGGCCCAGCACCGTGGCCGGCAGCACCAGCGCGTGCAGGCGTTCGGCGAACGGCGCATCGGGCGCGCCGTAGCCCGAGACAGGAAACCACCCGAAGGACACCGCAAAGATCTGGATCAGCACGATGCCGAGCCAGAAGCTCGGAATGCTGGCGCCCAGCATCGCAATGCCGGTGAAGAGCTGGTCGACCACGCGCCCGCGGAACACCGCAGAGACGATGCCGCAGGGCACGCCGATCAGCGCCGCGATGGCCACGGCCATCAGCGCGAGCAGCGTGGTCGGTTCGGCCCGCTCCCACAGCGCCTGCGTGACCGGCCGCTGCAGGAAGATCGAGGTGCCGAGGTTGCCCTGCAGCACTTCGCGCAGCCAGTAGCCGAACTGCACGGGCAGCGGCTTGTCCAGGCCGTATTCCTTCTGCACGCGCGCGATGTCGGCCGCCGTCGCCTGGTCACCCAGCAGCACCGAGACCGGATCGCCCGAGGCCGCGCGCGTGAGCACGAAGACGAGCACCGCCACGATCGCGAGCACGACCAACATGCCGGCGGCGCGGGAAGCAAGATAGCGAAACATGGGGGGCGGTTCCGTGGCGGGGCGGGGGTTTACTTGATCCTTGCGTTCCAGAAGAACGGCCAGGTCGCGGGCTGGTAGTTGTCCAGCGCCGGACTCTTGGCCGAGAGGCCATTGAACTTGCCGACGTTGATGTACGGCACTTCTTCATAGACCACCTGCTGCACCTTGCCCCACAGCGCGCCGCGCTTGGCCGGATCGCTCTCGACGTTGAAGGCCTGCAGCGCCGCTTTCTTGGCGGGCGTGTCCCACCAGCCCGGCGCGCCGTCGCCCAGTTGCGGCGGCGAGAGCATCGGCTCGGGGAACTGGCCCGAATGGGTCACGTAGATGTCCCACAGCTTCGGGTCGTTGCGGCGCTGCACCAGCGTGGCCCAGTCGACCACGTTGAGGTCGACCTTGAAGCCGGCGCGCTTGAGCTG
>NZ_JBFTPJ010000378.1:0-5241 GCF_056398445.1 Variovorax sp. 01T439_2 | reverse complement strand
GGGACATCCTGCGCAAGTACAACAAGGACTACAAGCTCATCTTCGTCGGCGACGCGACCATGAGCCCCTACGAGATCCTGCAGCCCGGCGGCAGCGTCGAATACAACAACGAGGAAGCCGGCGCCGAATGGATCCAGCGCCTCACGCACACCTTCCCCAAGTTCGCCTGGATCAACCCCGAGCCGCAGGGCGTGTGGCAGTACCGCCAGAGCATCGCGGTGATGCAGCAGCTCATGTCCAACCGCATGTACCCGCTCACGCTGCGCGGCCTCGAAGAAGCAATGCGAATGCTTTCTAAGTAAGGCCGGTGCGAAGCCCGGAACTGTTTCCGGATGCTTACGGAACCGGCCCGCCTTGCTGTCAAAATCCGCCCATGCTCAGGGTGGTTCCAGTCATTGCGCCGGCGTGGTTGCCGGCCTTGCTTTTTTGCGGCGTCCTGCTCTTGCAGGGATGCAGCCTGCTGCCGAAGAAGGACAGCGCGCAGGACACGGCCACCCCCGCGCTGGTGCGCAGCGACGGCGCGGCCGCCGATGCGGACCGCAAGGACGGCGAGCGGAGCGGGCCGCGGCGCGACGCCTTCACCGTCGAGGTGCGCGGGCCCGACACGGTGCGCGAGTACCTCACGCTGCACCTGGACATCCAGCGCTACCGCACGCTCGACGACCTGGGCGCCACCGAGATCTCGCGGCTCATGGTGGCGGCCGAAGGCAATGCGCGCGAACTGCTCGGCACGCTCGGCTATTTCACGCCCACGCTGACGCTGGAGCTCAACGAGACGCCGACCAGCGACAAGGCGCCGCGCGAGATCGTCATCACGGTGGAGCCGGGCGAGCTCACGCGCGTGAGCAACGTGCAGATCAGCTACGGCGGCGCCATTGCAAACGACCCCACGGCCGAGGCCCAGCGCGATTCGATCCGCACCGGCTGGACGCTGCGCCCTGGCCAGCCCTTCACGCAGCAGGGCTGGGACAACGCCAAGACCATTGCCCTGCGCAGCCTCACGGCCAGGCGCTTTCCCACCGGCAGCGTCGAAGTGAGCCGCGCCGAGGTCGATGCCGACCGGCACGAGGCCCGCCTCAGCGTCACCTACCAGTCGGGCCCGGCCTACCGCTTCGGCCCGCTCGTGCTGCGCGGCACCGAGCGCTACGACGCCGACGGCGCGCGCCGCATCGCGCAGCTTCCCACCGGTACCGACTACGACCAGCAGAAGCTGCTCGACGCGCAGCAGCGCCTGGCCAGCAGCGGCTACTACGACTCGGTGTTCCTCACGCTCGACACCGAAAGCGGCACGCCGCTGGCCGCCCCGGTGATTGCGCAGCTGCGCGAAGCGCCGATGCAAAAGGTGGTGCTGGGCGCCGGCTTCACCACCGACAACGGCCCGCGGCTGTCGGTGGACCACATCCACAACCGGCTGCCGCTGCTCGGCTGGCGCGCCGTGTCGCGCCTGTCGGTGGACCGCGACATCAAGTCGCTGGGCACCGAGTGGAACGCCATTCCCGATGACCGCGGATGGCGCTGGTTCGCGGGCGCCGGGCTCAAGAGCGAAACCTCGGGCAGTTACGTGGTCGACAGCGGCCGGCTGCGCAGCGGGCGCAGCAAGTCCAGCGGCCACATCGACCGCAGCTACTTCCTGCAGTACGACTATGCGCAGAACCGCGGCATCAACGCCCCGCCCTCGGCCTCCGCCGTGACCGCCAACTGGGGCTGGACCGGCCGCTATTTCGACGACAACGCCGCGCCCACGCGCGGCTTCGGCCTGGCGCTCGAACTGGGCGCCGGCTACACGCTGACCGGCGAGCGCCTGCCCTTCACGCGCACCTATGCGCGCTGGCTCGGCGTGCTGCCGCTGGGCTTCGCCGAAGACCGCGACGCCGACACGCTGGCGCGCCGCAGCCGGCTGCAGCTGCGCGCCGAAGCCGGTGCCGTGTCCGCCAAGGACAGCGCGCAGATTCCCTCCACGCTGATGTTCCTCACGGGCGGCGACACCACAGTGCGCGGCTACAGCTACCGCCAGATCGGCACCGTGCGCAGCGACGGCCAGATCGTGGCCGGCCGCTACCTGGGCGTGGTGAGCGTCGAATGGCAGCGGCCCTTCGTCTACAAGGACAAGCTCACCGAATGGGAGAGCGTGGTGTTTGCCGACGCCGGCGCCGTGGCCGACAAACCCGGCGAGCTCAAGCCGAAGGTCGGCGTGGGCGTGGGCGCTCGCTGGCGCAGCCCGGTCGGGCCGGTGCAGGCCGACCTCGCCTATGGCGTGGACACGCGCAAGTTCCGCCTGCACTTTCGCCTGGGCTTCACTTTCTGAACGCGCACGCATCGATGCAGACCGACGCCGAACCCCAGTCCACGCCACGCGCACGGCGCTCGCGCACGCGGCGCGCGCTGCGTGCGCTGGGCTGGATGTTCGCGGGCCTGCTTGCGCTGGTGCTCGTGGTCGGCGCGGCCGCGTGGTGGTGGATCGGCTCCAACCAGTCGCTGGCCTTCGCGCTCGCCAAGGCCGCGCGCTATCTGCCCGCCGGCCAGACGCTCGAAAGCCGCGAGGTCACGGGCTCGCTGCGCACCGGCGGGCGCATCGGCTGGCTGCGCTGGCAAAGCGACAAGCTGGCGGTCGAGGTGCAGGAGGCAAGCGTCGGCTGGCAGCTTGCGCCGCTGTTCCAGCGCAAGCTGCAGCTCGGCGAAGTGCATGCGGCGCGCCTGCTCATCGAACGCCGCGGCCCGCCGAGCGACACGCCCACCGAGCCGCTCGAACAGCTCGCGCTGCCGATCGAGGTCGAGTTGCCGTTCCGCATCGACGAACTGCGCTGGACCGGCCCGCCTGCGCTGCAGGCCAGCCAGCTCGCGGGCAGCTACCGCTACACCGGCGCGGAGCATCGGCTGGAGGTCAAGGGCGTCGACATTGCCGACGGCCACTACAGCGCGCGCGTCAAGCTGCAAGGGCCCGCGCCGATGGCGCTCGACGCCACGCTCGACGGCCGCGTGAAGGCACCGCTGGCCGAAGGCCGCAGCATCGAGGTGCTGGCCCAGGCCGCCATCAAGGGCACGCTTGCCGGCACCGGCGCGCGGCTGCAGGTGGCCGCCGAACTGAAGCCGGCCGAGCCCGACGCCGAAGCCCCCATGGAAGCGAAGCTGCAGGCGAACGTCGCGCCCTGGCTGCCGCAGCCCGTCATCGATGCCAAGGCCGACCTGCGCAACGTCGATGCGGCCAGCCTCTGGCCCGGCGCACCGCGCACCCGCCTGACCGGCACGGTGGCGCTGCAGCCCGACGCGGCCACCGGACCCGCCGCCTGGCAGGCCTCGGCCAGCATCCGCAACGCGCTGCCCGGGCCCTGGGACAAGGGCGCGCTGCCGCTCGAACAGGTCGAGGCGCGCGTGGGCTTCGACGGCACCAGCTGGACGATTCCCGAAGCCACGCTGCGCGCCGGCGGCGGCCGCATCGATGCCGAAGGCCGCTGGAGCCCCGCGCCCGCGCCGTGGCAGGCGCGCGCCACCGTGCGCGGCGTGCGGCCCAGCCTGCTGCACAGCGAGCTGTCCGGCGCGCCGATCAACGGCACGGCCACGGCGCAGCAGCGCGAGGACACCATCGGCTTCGACCTTGCGCTGCGGGCCCAGGGCGGTGCCGGCAGCGCGGCCATGCCGGGCTTCGGCCTCGACCGCGTGCTCGCCCAGGGCCAGTGGAAGAACCAGGTGCTGGACCTGCGCACGCTGCGCGTCGAAGCCGAACGCGCCAGCATCGGAGGCCGGTTGCAGGTGCGCGTGGCCGAGCAGGCCGCGAGCGGCAAGCTCGACCTCACGCTGCCGGGCGGTGGCGCGCAGCTCGAAGGCCGCATCGCGCCGGCGCAGGGGGCCGGCGAGATCAAGGCGCGCATCGACGACGCCGAAGCCGTGCAGCGCTGGATCGAAGGCCTGCCCCAGATGTCGAAGCTGTTCGCGGGCAAGTCCGCCAAGGGCTCCGCGCAGCTCGACGCCAGCTGGCAGGGCGGCTGGCAGACGATCCAGCGCCGGCTCGAGAACCCCAATGCGCCGGCCCAGCGCGGCGTTGCGGAGCCCAGCCTCAAGGCCACGCTGGGCGTGCCGCGCCTCACGCTGCGCATGCCGGCGGCCGATGGCAACGGCAATGCGGCGGCCACCACGGTCGAACTCAAGGATCTGCACGCGGACCTTGCCGGCAGCCTGGCGCAGGCCACGCTGGCACTGCAGGGCGAAGCCAGCACCGGCACGCAGAAGCTCACGCTCGATGCGCGCGCGAGCGGCGGCCTTGCAGGGCCCAACCAGTGGCGCGCAGCGCTCGCCAGCCTGCGCCTGCAGGCCCAGGACAGCGCGAAGCCTGCCACCGCCAGCGCGCCCTGGACGCTGGAGCTCGGCCGCGAGCTCACCGCCACCCTCAAGACCAGCGGAAGCGGCAGCAACAGCCGGCTCGATCTCGAAGCCTCAGCCGCCGCCGCCACCTTGCGCGGCCCCGCACCTGGCACCGTGCGCATCGAGTGGCAGCCGCTGCGCTTCACCCGAAGCGGCGCGGCGCCCGACCAGGCCTTCCGCCTGCAGTCCAAGGGCAAGCTGCAGGGCCTTCCGATGGCCTGGGCCGAGGCCTTCGGCGCCAGCGCCACCTTCAACGAGCTCGGCGTGAGCGGCGACCTCGTGTTCGACGGCGACTGGGACATCGACGCCGGCGACACCCTGCGCGCCCATGCGCGGATCGCACGCCAGAGCGGCGACATCCGCGTGCAGGCGGGCGAGGCCGCGCTGGTCACGCGCATCACGAGCCGCGGCACCGGCACGGCCAGCGAGCGCACGATGAATTCCGCCACCGCGCAGGGCACCGCGCCCAGCACGCCGGCCGGCCTGCGCCAGGCCGAACTGCGGCTCGACGCGCAGGGCGAGGCCGTGCGCGCCACGCTGGCCTGGGACAGCGAACGCGCGGGCAAGATCGGTGCAGAGCTCAACACGCGCATGCAGCAGCGCGCAGGCGGCTGGCAGTGGGCGCCCGATGCGCCGTTGGCCGGCAGCATCAAGGCCACGCTGCCGAACCTTGGCGTGTGGTCGATGCTCGCGCCGCCCGGCTGGCGCGTGGCGGGCACGCTGGACGCCGATGCCGCGCTCTCGGGCAACCGCGCGGCGCCGCGCTGGAACGGCACGCTGGGCGCCGACAAGCTCGCGCTGCGCGCGCCGGTCGAAGGCCTGGACCTGCGCGACGGCCGGCTGCGCGCCACGCTCGCCCGAGAGCGCATCGAGATCACCGAATTC
>NZ_JBFTPJ010000377.1:0-5245 GCF_056398445.1 Variovorax sp. 01T439_2 | reverse complement strand
GGCATGGGCTCTCCTGAATTCACGGGGTGCTGGATGCGACAATTCTCCCATGATCGTGGAGAACAACGTCCCGCTGCAGCCGTACAACAGCTTCGGCATCGTCGCGCGCGCGCAGAACCTCGTGCGCATCGCCAGCGAGGCGGACGTGGCCGAGCTGCGGGCCGATCCCCGCTGGCGCGATGCGCCGCGCTTCGTGCTGGGCGGCGGCAGCAACATCGTGCTCACCGGCGACGTCAAGCCGCTGGTGCTGAAGGTCGAGATCAAGGGGCTGCGGCTGGTCGAGGAAACCCCGCGCGCCTGGATCGTGGAGGCCGGCGCGGGCGAAATCTGGCATGACGCGGTGCAATGGATGCTCGAGCACGGCTACCCGGGGCTCGAGAACCTGGCGCTCATTCCGGGCACCGTAGGCGGCGCGCCGGTGCAGAACATCGGCGCCTACGGCGTCGAGCTGCAGGACCGCTTCGATTCGCTCGATGCCATCGACCTGGACACCGGGCGCGGTTTCACGCTCGACGCCGCGCAGTGCGCCTTCGGCTACCGCGACTCGGTGTTCAAGCATGTGCGAAGCGGCCCCAACGACTTCGGCCTGTCGGGCCGGGCGCTGATCACCCGCGTGCGCTTTCGCCTGCCCAAGCCCTGGAAAGCCGTGGTGGGCTACCTCGACCTCCAGCGCAAGATGGAAGAAACCGGCAACTTCACGCCCAGCGCCACCGACGTGTTCGACTGGGTCTGCGCCATCCGCCGCGCCAAGCTGCCCGACTGGCGCGTGCTCGGCAATGCCGGCAGCTTCTTCAAGAACCCCACGGTCACGCCTGAGCAGTGCGCCGACATCATTGCGCGCGACCCCAAGATCGTGCACTACCCGATGGACGACGGCAGCATCAAGCTCGCGGCCGGCTGGCTCATCGACGCCTGCGGCTGGAAGGGCAAGTCGGTCGGCAATGCCGGCGTCTACGAACGGCAGGCGCTGGTGCTGGTGAACCGCGGCGGCCTCGAGAACCCGGTCACGGGCGGCGAGGTCATGACCCTGGCCAAGGCCATCCAGACCAGCGTGTACGAGCGCTTCGGCATCCGGCTGGAGCCGGAGCCGGTGGTCGTCTGACGGCATGGATCTCGACTTCCTGCACCTGAACTACCGGCGGCGCATTGCCGCCTTGATCTGGAACCGGCGGGCGATGGTGGCGGGCGCCTTCGTTACCGTGTTCTTCGCCTTGCGCCACGGCCGGCTGGCGCTGGTGCCGTTGATCCTGGCCGCCTGGGCGCTGGCGGCCGCGCTCGGCTTCATGGAAACCAGCCTGCGCCGCCAGTTCATCCGAGAGGCCCGGCTGCCGCCCTTCCTGGCCGGCAAGCTGCGCGCGGCCCATCCCGGCCTGAGCCAGCGCGACGCCGAACTGGTGCTGCGCGGGCTGCGCCAGTTCTTCATGGCGCATTTGCGCAGCGGCCGCAAGTTCGTCGCCATGCCGTCCAAAGTGGTCGATACGGCCTGGCACGAGTTCATCCTGCACACGCAGGGCTACCAGAACTGGTGCAAGGCGGCCTTCGGCGGCATGCTGCACCACAGCCCGGCCGAGGTGCTGGGCAAGGACCCGAAGCGCAACGACGGCCTGCGCCGCAGCTGGTACTGGGCCTGCAAGGAGGAAAGCATCGATCCGCGCGCGCCGGCGCGCCTGCCGCTCCTGTTCGCGCTGGACGTGAAGTTCGGCATCCCGGGCGGCTTCGACTACGTGCCCGACTGCAGGGCGGTCGACCGGCATGCCGGCTCCGATGCCCATTGCGGCACCAGCTTCGGCGACTCGTCGTCCGATGGCGGCGGCTCGGGCGATGCCGGCGGCTTCGGCGGCAGCGAATCGAGCAGCGGCGGCGGCGATGGCGGCGGGGGAGGGGATTCGTCCGGCGGCGACGGCGGCGGTTGTGGCGGCGGCTGCGGGGGCGGCGGCGGCGATTGACCGACCGGCCGGAGCGGCGCACCAAGCGTACGCACCAAAGCAAACGGGCCCGCGAGGGCCCGTTCGTCATTGGAGGAAGCGCGTGGCGCTTACTTGGTCTCGTCGTCGTTCGAGAGCCGCGGCACCGCGGTGCCCTGGCCCGGCGACAGCAGCCCGGTGCGGGTGTAGATCGCGAGCTTCTCGCGCGTGTCGACGATGTCGAGGTTGCGCATCGTGAGCTGGCCGATGCGGTCCAGCGGCGTGAACGCGCCCGCAACCTTCTCCATGCTCAGCCGCTCGGGCTTGTAGGTGAGGTTGGGCGAGACGGTGTTGAGAATCGAATAGTCGTTGCCGCGGCGCAGCTCGATCGTCACTTCGCCGGTGACGGCGCGCGCCACCCAGCGCTGTGCGGTCTCGCGCAGCATGATGGCCTGCGGGTCGAACCAGCGGCCCTGGTAGAGCAGGCGGCCGAGCTTGCGGCCGTGGTCGCGGTACTGCTCGATGGTGTCTTCGTTGTGGATGCCGGTCACCAGGCGCTCGTAGGCGATGAACAGCAGCGCGAGGCCCGGAGCCTCGTAGATGCCGCGGCTCTTGGCCTCGATGATGCGGTTCTCGATCTGGTCGCTCATGCCCAGGCCGTGGCGGCCGCCGATGCGGTTGGCTTCCAGGATCAGCTCGACGAGGTTCGCATGTTCGACGCCGTTCAGGGCGACCGGGCGGCCTTCCTCGAAGCGCACGCTGACCGTCTCGCGCTTGACCTCGACCTCGTCCTTCCAGAACGCCACGCCCATGATCGGCTGCACGATCTGCATGCCGCTGTCGAGGTTCTCCAGGTCCTTGGCCTCGTGCGTGGCGCCGAGCATGTTGGAGTCGGTGCTGTAGGCCTTCTCGGCCGACATCTTGTAGCCGAAGCCGGCCTTGGTCATGAAGGCCGACATCTCGGCCCGGCCGCCGAGCTCGTCGATGAACAGCTGGTCGAGCCAGGGCTTGTAGATCTTGAGGTTCGGGTTGGTGAGCAGGCCGTAGCGGTAGAAGCGCTCGATGTCGTTGCCCTTGTAGGTGCTGCCGTCGCCCCAGATGTGGACGTCGTCTTCCTTCATGGCCGACACCAGCATGGTGCCGGTCACCGCGCGGCCGAGCGGCGTGGTGTTGAAGTAGGTGACGCCGGCGGTGGTGACGTGGAAGGCGCCGGCCTGCAGCGCGGCAATGCCTTCGTTGGCGAGCTGCGCGCGGCAGTCGATCAGGCGGGCGTTCTCGGCGCCGTAGAGCATCGCCTTGCGCGGGATCTCGTCGTAGTCGGGCTCGYCGGGCTGGCCGAGGTTGGCGGTGTAGGCGTAGGGAATCGCGCCCTTCAGCTTCATCCAGTGCAGTGCCGCGCTGGTGTCCAGGCCGCCCGAAAAGGCAATGCCGACCTTCTGGCCGGCGGGAACGTTTTGGAGAATGGTCGACATGTGGGTGTTCCGGTTCGCGGTTCAGCCGAAGTGGCAGATGTAGCTGTAGGGCTCGCCGGTCACCCGGATCTGGAAGCTCGAATTGCCCGGCACGCTGAACTTCTGGCCGGCGCCCGAGGCGATCCATTCGGTGGTTCCCGCCAGCTGGTACTCGCAGCTGCCGGCGGTGCCTTCCATGATCTCGGGCGCGCCGGTGTTGAAGGTCAGGGTGGACGGAAGGATCACGCCGACCGATTTCCTGGTGCCGTCGGCCAGCGTGAGGCTGTGGCTCACGCACTTGCCGTCGAAATACACATTGGCTTTGGTCGCCACTGCGGCGCTGTTGAGAGTGTCGGTAGTCGTCGTCATTGGAGGGCGCCGGCGCATGCGCGGTCGGCTTGTCGAGGACGCGCCACCGCGGCGGCGCACCCCTTGGGGGTTGGAAAAGTCCTCGATTTTAGGGCTTGGCCGGCGCCGGCAGCCCGGCCCGCCGCATCGGGCGGCTCAGCGCCAGTGGCGGTAGCCGTATCCGCGGTAGCCGCCCCAGCCCCTCGAGTACCCCAGGTTGAGCGAAATGCCCACTGGCGGGTAGGCATAGGGATAGGCGTAGGGATAGGTGTAGGCAGGCTGCACGTAGACGGGCGGCGCATACACCGGTGCCGGCTGCACGTAGACCGGCGCCGGCGCATTGGAGACCACCACGCCCGGTTCGGGCACGACGTTGTCCCAGGGCGAGCCGCCCGGCTGCGCGTATTGCGGCTGCTGCTGGTACTGCTGCTGATACTGCTGTTGCTGGCCGCTGTTGTTGGCCTCGACGGGGTAGGGCTGCAACTGCGGCTGCGGCGCCACCGGCGAGGTCGTCACGCCATAGGCGCCGACCTCGACCGGGATGGTCGCGCCCGGCCGGCTGTTGGTGCGGGTGGTGTACTGGCGGCCGTTGTATTCGTAGGTGACGTTGTAGCTCACGTCGCTGCCGGTCGTCTCGCGGATCGGGGTGGCCGAAATCACCCGGGCCTGGACCACTTGCTGGGCCTGCACCACGCTGGCGCCGGTCGCCAGCAGGCCGGCCACGGAAAGACCCGCAAGGGTGCGAAAAACGTGCTTGTTCATGGTGTTCTCTCCTGCAGATCGAGGTTGGAGGCCGGCCGGCAAGGCGGGTTCCGGCATTTACACGGCATTCACGGCATTCACGGCGTTCACGGTGGTCCAGCCTTCGGCATCGAACCCCGTCGTAACGCCGGTTTTCGTGCCCCAGTTGACCACCGGCCGCTTGATCAGGCTCGGGTTGGCCAGCAGCACGGCGC
This sequence comes from Variovorax sp. 01T439_2, assembly GCF_056398445.1. Classification (NCBI taxonomy): domain Bacteria; kingdom Pseudomonadati; phylum Pseudomonadota; class Betaproteobacteria; order Burkholderiales; family Comamonadaceae; genus Variovorax; species Variovorax sp. 01T439_2. The sequence continues at coordinate 586 of NZ_JBFTPJ010000377.1, read as the reverse complement.
GCGCCGAAGCGGCGTCGACCACCGCATTGCGGGTGGCTTCGTCGAGCTTGCGCCAGGTGGTGCCGCGGCGGTTGACCAGCGCCTCCCAGCCGGGCTTCCTGAGCCACTGGTCGAGCTCGGCCTCGGGCACGCCCTGTTTCTTGAAGTCATGGAAGGTGTAGGCGACGCCGTGGTCGTCGAGCCAGCTGCGGGCGCGCTTGACGGTGTCGCAGTTCGGAATGCCGTAGAGGGTTGTCATGGACGCCAATGATGCCGATAAAACGTGGGGCGCCGGGCGCTTTGCGGGTCGGCGACAATGCCGGGCTCCATGGAAACCCTTAACGACTGGCTCGCGCGCGCCGAGCAACTCCATCCGAAGAACATCGAGCTCGGCCTCGACCGCGCCAAGGAAATGGCCGCCCGGATGGGCCTGCGCTTCGACTGCCCGGTGATCACCGTGGCCGGCACCAACGGCAAGGGTTCGACCTGCGCCATGCTCGAATCGATCCTCACGCACGCCGGCTACCGCACGGCGGTGTTCACGTCGCCGCACCTGGTGCGCTTCGAGGAGCGGCTGCGGCTGGCGGGCGAAGCGGTCGATGCTTCC
>NZ_JBFTPJ010000376.1:0-5245 GCF_056398445.1 Variovorax sp. 01T439_2 | reverse complement strand
CCTCTGGGCCATCCTGCGCGACGGCTTCCACTACGCCGCGGTGCACCTGGCCGACATTGCCGAGAGCGCGCGCGACATCGACCTTGCGATGCGCTGGGGCTTCGGCATGAAGCAGGGGCCGTTCGAGCTGTGGCAGGAGGCCGGCTGGGCGCAGGTCGCGAAGTGGGTGCAGGAAGACATCGATGCCGGCAAGGCGCTGAGCACGGCGCCGCTGCCCCAGTGGGTGTTCGAAGGCCCGGTCGCGCAGGCCGGCGGCGTGCACACGCCCGAAGGCTCGTGGAGCGCCTCGCAGAACACCTTCGTGCCGCAGCGCAAGCTGCCGGTGCACGACCGCCAGCTGTTCCCGGAGAGCGTGCTCGGCGCGAACGCAGCCGATGCCAACACCGCCGGCACGACGATCAGCGACGAAGGCGACGTGCGCGTGTGGACGCTCGACGGTGAAGTGCTCATCGCGAGCATCCATTCGAAGATGCACGCCATCAGCCCGGACGTGGCCGAGGCGCTGGGTGCCGCCGTCGAGCTGGCCGAGGCTGAATACAAGGGTTTGGTGATCTGGTCGCCCGACGAGATGTTCTCGGTCGGCGCCGACCTGCAGGCGATGCTGCCGGCCTTCGTGGTCGCGGGCATCGGTGCGGTCGAAGGCGCGGAAGAAGAGCTGCAGAACGTGATGCTCAAGATCCGCTACGCGAGCGTGCCGGTCGTCTCCGCCGTGCGCGGCATGGCGCTGGGCGGCGGCTGTGAACTGGCCGTGTATTCGTCGAAGCGCGTGGCGGCGATGGAGAGCTACGTCGGCCTGGTCGAAGTGGGCGTGGGCCTGATCCCCGGCGCGGGCGGCCTGACCTACATTGCGCGCCGCGCGGCCGAGAACGCATCGGCCTCCACAGGCGCCGATCTGTTGCCGTTCCTGACCGAAGGCTTCACCGCCGCCGCGATGGCCAAGGTCGGCACCGGCGCGCTCGATTCGAAGAAGCTTGGCTACCTGCTGGACAGCGACATCATCGTGCCGAACAAGGACGAGCTGCTCTACGTGGCGCTGCAGCAGGCCAGGGCCATGGCCGACGCCGGCTACCGCGCGCCGCTGCGCCGCAGCTTCCGCGTGGCGGGCCGAAGCGGCGCCGCGACGATCAAGGGCCAGCTCGTGAACATGCGCGACGGCGGCTTCATCAGCGCGCACGATTTCCACATCGCGAGCCTGATCGCGAACGTGGTGACCGGCGGCGACGTGGACGCAGGCTCGCTCGTGACCGAGGAATACCTGATGGCGCTGGAACGCAAGGCGTTCTGCTCGCTGATCGTGCACCCGAAGACGCAGGAGCGGATCATGGGGATGCTGAGCACGGGGAAGCCGGTGCGCAACTGACCTGCATTTCTCCTTCCCCCTCCGGGGGAAGGCAGGGATGGGGGCCACCTCCAACCAAGCACGATGCGAAATCAGTCCACGCCCAACGCCCGCGCAAACGCGCAGGTGCTTCGCCGCGAGATGACCGACTCGGAGCGAAAGCTCTGGGGTGGACTGCGCGCTGAGCAGATGGGTGTGAAATTTCGGCGCCAGCATCCGCTGGGCAATTACATCGCTGATTTCGCGTGCCTTGCGCCCAAGCTGATCGTCGAACTCGATGGATCGCAGCATCAGCTGCAGCAAGGCTATGACGCGCGGCGCGACGCATTCTTCCGCGCGCAGGGTTTCGATGTGCTGCGCTTTGCATCCAACGATCCGTTCACCAATCTTGATGGGGTTCGCCAGGCGATTGCCAACCGGCTTGCCGAATTGACGCCGCCGGCCCCCATCCCAACCTTCCCCCGGCGGGGGAAGGAGCAAGAAAATCCAGGAGCTTCTTCATGAGCAGCAAACAAGTCCAAGACGCCTACATCGTCTCCGCCACCCGCACCCCCATCGGCAAGTCGCACCGCGGCTACTTCCGCAACTACCGGCCCGACGACCTGCTCGCGACCACGCTCAAGGCGGCGCTTGCCGCAGTGCCGGGCCTGGACCCCAAGGCCATCGAGGACATCATCTGCGGCTGCGCGATTCCCGAATCGCAGCAGGGCCTGAACGTCGCGCGCATCGGCGCGGTGCTTGCGGGCCTGCCGACCAGCATCGGCGGCATCACCGTGAACCGCTTCTGCGCATCGGGCCTGTCGGCGGTGCAGATGGCTGCGGACCGCATCCGCGTGGGCGAGGCCGACGTGATGATCGCGGCGGGCGTCGAGAGCATGAGCATGGTGCCGATGATGGGCAACTCGCCGTCGCTGTCGCCTTCCATCTTCGAGCGCGAGGGCGATGTCGGCATTGCCTACGGCATGGGCCTCACGGCCGAGAAGGTGGCGCAGCAGTGGAAAGTGAGCCGCGAGGCGCAGGACGAATTCGCGCTCGCCTCGCACCAGAAGGCGCTGGCCGCGCAGAAGGCCGGCAAATTCGCCGACGAGATCACGCCGATCGAGGTGACCGACCGCACGCCGGACCTTGAAGCCGGCGAATCGATCGCGAAGACCCGCACCGTGAACCTCGACGAAGGCGCGCGCCCCGACACCAGCCTCGCAGGCCTGGCCAAGCTGCGCACTGTGTTCGCCGCGCGCGGCACCGTCACGGCGGGCAACAGCTCGCAGACTTCCGACGGCGCAGGCGCGCTGATCCTCGCGAGCGAGAAGGCCGTGAAGCAGTACGGCCTCACGCCGCTCGCGCGCTTCGTGAGCTTTGCGAGCAAGGGCGTGCCGCCGCACATCATGGGCATCGGCCCGATCGAGGCCATTCCGGCCGCGCTGCGCTATGCCGGCCTCAAGCACGAGGACATCGACTGGTTCGAGCTCAACGAAGCCTTCGCCGCGCAGTCGCTCGCGGTGATCAACACGCTGGGGCTCGATCCGAGCAAGGTCAACCCGATGGGCGGCGCCATTGCGCTCGGCCATCCGCTCGGCGCGACGGGCGCGATCCGCGCGGCCACGGTGGTGCATGCGCTGCGGCGCGAGAACCTGAAGTACGGCATGGTCACGATGTGCGTAGGCATGGGGCAGGGCGCCGCAGGCATCTTCGAACGCGTCTAGCGGCGGCTACTGCGCGGGCGATCTGCGGCGTTGCGGGGCCCGTCGGGAAATCCTCACGACCCTGAAGGTCGCTCCGGTTTCCCGCCACCCGCGCCTTGCATCTCATCCCGCTCGCTACGCCGGCAAGGTTGCGGTCGATGGTTCAAGAAAACGAAGGAGACAACTTCATGCAGACGCAGCAGATCCCGGTCGACAACGGCGTGCAAGTGGCCGTCCGCCGCTACGAGCCCGCGGGCGCACCGCGCGCCAGCATCGTGATCGGCGGCGCGATGGGCGTGCGCCAGTCGTTCTACGAACCCTTCGCGCAGTGGCTCGCGCAGCAGGGCTTGCGCGTCTGGACCTTCGACTACCGCGGCTCGGGCGATTCGCGCAACGGCGCCTCGCTGCGTGGCTTCGAGGCCGACCTGTTCGACTGGGCGCGCGACTACGAAGCGGTGATCGACGCCGCCAAGGCCGCGCTGCCCGAACAGCCGCTCTATCTTCTCGGCCACAGCCTGGGCGCGCAACTGCCGGGTTTCCTGCAGCGGCCCGGGCAGGTCGACGGCCTCGTCAGCATTGCGGCCGGCAGCGGCTACTGGCGTGAGAACGCGCCGAAGCTCAAGCGCACCATCCTCTACTTCTGGTTCGTGCTCGTGCCGCTGGCCACGCGGCTGTGCGGCTACTTTCCGGGCCGCCGGCTCAAGAAGGTGGGCGACCTGCCGCGCGGCGTGATCCTGCAGTGGCGGCGCTGGTGCCTCCATCCGCGCTACAGCGTCGGCGCCGAAGGCGATCTGGCGCGGCAGAGCTACGGGCGCGTGCGCTTCCCGGTGCTTGCGCTGTCGATCACCGACGACGAGCTCATGACGCTCGCCGGCACCGAAAGCCTGCTGAGCTTCTATGCCGGCGCGCCGCGCGCCATGGAGCGCATTGCACCGGCCGACGTGCAGGCACGGCGCATCGGGCACTTCGGTTTCTTCCGCGAACAGTTCAGCCAGAGCCTGTGGCCGAGCACGGTCGACAAGCTGCACCGGCTGGCCGCGCTTACCGCAGTGCAGCAAGCCGGCGTCCCGCACACGACTGCGTGACGCCACCCACCGGAGGCACACTGCAAATCATCATGAGCATGCAACACCCCTTCGACAAGGCCCTGGCCCTGCAGCACAGCGACATCCGCGTGGGCCACTTCACCGGCGCCACGAGTCCGGACTACTGGAACATGGTCGGCCCCTTCGGCGGCGCCACCGCGGCCATTGCGCTGCAGTCGGTGATGCAGCATCCGGATGTGCTGGGCACGCCGATCGCGCTGACCGTCAACTTTGCGGCCGCGCTGGAAGCCGGCGCATTCGACGTGCAGGCCACCGCGGTGCGCACCAACCGCTCGACCCAGCACTGGACGGTGCAGATCACGCAGCCTGGTGCCAGCGGTGCGCCGAACATGACCACCACCGCCACGGTGGTGACGGCCGCGCGCCGCGAGACCTGGGGCCAGAGCGACCTGCCGATGCCCGAGGCGCCCAGGCCCGAGACGGTCGAGCGCCTGAGCGTCGGCCCGTCCGGCGTGGCCTGGCTCGACCAGTACGAGATGCGCCTGTTTAGCGGCAGCATTCCTTCGAAGTGGGACGAGAGCCTGCATCACAGCGAAAGCCGGCTCTGGCTGCGCGACGCGCAGGCGCGGCCGCTGGACTTTGCCTCGCTGGCCGCGATGAGCGACGTGTTCTATCCGCGCGTCTGGCTGCGCCGCGCCAGGCATGTGCCGGCCGGCACGGTGTCGATCACCACGTATTTCCATGCCGGACCGGCGCAGCTGGCCGAGGTCGGCACGGGCTACCTGCTGGGCTGCGCGGTGGGGCAGCAGTTCTTCAACGGCTTCTTCGACCAGAAGGCGCATCTGTGGAGCGAGCAGGGCGTGCTGCTCGCCACCTCGAACCAGATCGTCTACTACAAGGAGTGAATATGACCCCCACGTTCGGCACTTCGTGTCCTCTCTGCCTCCCGAGGGGGCGCTCGCTTGCTTGGGGCGGCCCGGCGCGGCGCTCGTGACCATGGCACTCACCAAAGCCGCGCTCATCGTCGGCGCCGGCGACGCCACCGGCGGCGCCATCGCGCGCCGTTTCGCGCGCGAAGGCTATGCCGCCTGCGTCACGCGCCGCAGCCTCGACAAGCTGCAGCCGCTGGTCGCGCAGATCGAGGCCGCGGGCGGCCGTGCCCACGCCTTTGCGTGCGA
>NZ_JBFTPJ010000375.1:0-5268 GCF_056398445.1 Variovorax sp. 01T439_2 | reverse complement strand
AGCTGCCAGAGGACGCGAAGGTGCTGGAGCCCATCAAAAGGCCGTAGTAGCCGCCGCCACCGCCGCCGCCGTATCCATTGCCGTTGCTGAAATCGCCGGTCTGCGATTGGCCCGCGCCGCCGCTGGCCCCCTGCAGCACGCCGGGGGAGACGACGGTGCTGGAGCTGCCCGCCGCACCGCCCGCGCCCGCGGTGGCGCCGCTGAAACTTCCGACGTCGGCGGCGGAGCCCGCCGTGACCGCGGCGTCGGTCGACGATCCGCCGTCGCCGCCATGCGCTGCAACGGAGGTGTCATTGAGTCCGCCCGCGCCGCCGCTGCCGTTGCTGCCGCCGGTGCCGGCGTGCAGCGCGCTGYCCACCGGCTGGCCGCCTGCGCCGCCCTGGGCCAGGGTCGGGCCGGCACCCAGGCACAGCACCGCCATGGCAACGGCATGCAGGCCGGTCGTGCGCACATGGCCGCGTGCGATTTCCGGCGCGGCCACCCATGCGCCGAGCGCCGGATTCCAGAGGGTTCGGAAGGTCTTGTTCATGGATTTACCTTTTTCACGGCTTGTTTCCCCTAAGTGATCTGCCAACTGGCGACGCCTGCGGTCCATGGCGGACCCAGGCGTTTTCCCGTGAAATCACTGTAGGAATTGCGGCGCCCGCGCACATGAGCGGTGCGTCCCTTCTGCGGGGAGACAAGCGTCCCGACCGCGCGCGCCCCAACCATGACAAAGCGCCTGCCGGCCGGGCTGCCTCTTGTCCTACAGGAAAGATGCGGCCCAGCCGCGAGGATCGAGGGCATGAGCAAATCGATCTTTGCGTGGGCGAGTGCGGCCGCGTGCTGCTGCGCCATCGCCACCGCCGCAATGGCGGAGCCGGTGAAACTGCCCCTGGACAGCGACGACAAGGGCACCGTCTACGTGGCGCCCAACATCAATTCCACCGAAACCTCGGCCTACACCAAGGGCGCGACCGTCGGCGTGCAGCGGCCCGACGGCAGCGGCAGCTACATCGGCACCGACACCTCCACGCCGCGGCCCACCTACTCGCTGGGCGCGAGCACGGGCGGCAATGTGTCGCTCACGGGCGGCGTGCTGACGGACGGCAAGGCCAACAACGGCGTGAAGGCCGGTGTGACCATCAAGTACTGAGCTTTACCGGGCGATGTTCAGACCATGGTGCCGTACACGATGAAGCCGTCGTGCGTGGCCACCTTGTCGTAGAGCGCGCGCCCGGCGACGTTGGTCGTGTGCGTCTGCCAGTAGACGCGGTGCGCGCCCACGCGCTTCACATGCGCGTACACGCCTTCGATCAGCTGCCGCCCCACGCCGCGGCCGCGCTCCGACGGCAGCGTGAACAGGTCCTGCAGGTAGCAGTTCGGCTCGATGCGCGTGGTGCTGCGGTGAAAGAGGTAGTGGGTGAGGCCCACCAGCTGGCCGTCGCGCTCGGCCACCAGCGCGTGCACCGGCTCGTAGGCATCGAAGAAGCGCTGCCACGTCACCTGCGTGATCTCGTCGGGCAGGGCCGTGGGGCCCTCGCGCTGGTAGAAGGCGTTGTAGCCGTCCCATAGCGGCTTCCATGCCGCGTAGTCGTCGGGCGCCGGAGGGCGGATCAGGAGCGAAGAGGTCGTCATGCGTCGGTGGCTTGCACGTTGAAAACATGCAATTGCAACACGGCCCGGCTTGGCGCGCGAAGAAAAGGCCCGAGGCCCTGCTCGCCGCACCGCTACTTCTCGTCGCGCAGCCAATACCACTTGTAGAGCATGCGCTGGCCGATGCGGCGGAACGGCGCGAAGGCGGGCGATTCCACCATCCCCAGCACATTGGGAAAGGGCAGCGCCGACTTGTAGATCGGAAGCTCGAACACCTCCTTGCCCGTGTCCTTGCCGGCCACGCGCTCGGCCAGCCGCTTGCCGGCCCAGGTCGAGAAGGACACGCCGTTGCCGCCGTAGCCCACCGCATACCAGATCTTCCGGTCCGCCTCGGGCTGCGTGATGCGCGGCATCATGTCGTGGCTCATGTCGACCCAGCCCCACCACGAGTAGTCGATGCGGATGCCCGCGAGCGGTGGGAACTTGCGCGCGATGGCGTCGGTGAGCAGCTTCAGGTGCACCGGGTGCTCGGCGTCGGCGCCGCTCACCGAACTGCGGCTGCCGATCTGCAGCCGGTTGCCCTTGAGCAGCCGGTAGTAGAAGCGCAGCGTGCGCGTGTCGGTCAGGAAGGTCTGCGACCTGAAGTTGGTGGCCTGCAGCTCGGCCTCGGTGAGCGGGCGCGTGACCACCGAGTTGGAGAGGATCGGCATGATGCGGTTCTTCAGGAGCGGGCTCAGCGCCTGCCCGGTGTAGCCGCCGGTGCACACCGCCACGCGGCGCGCGCGCACCACGCCGCCGGGCGTTTGCAGGTGGTGCACGCCGTCGATGGTCTGCCAGCCCTGCACGGGGCTCGAGGTGTGCACCTTCACGCCCAGCGCGCGGGCCTTGCGCATCAGGCCGAAGGTGAACTTCAGCGGGTGGATGCCCACGCCTTCGGGCTCGAACATGGCGCCGGCCGCCTCGCGCTCGTCGCAGTAGTCGCGCCGCACTTCTTCGGCCGTCAGCATGCGCGTGGCGTAGCCGAACTGCTCGCGCATCACGCGCGCCTCGGCCTCGAGCACCGCGAGCTTTTCGGGCCGGTGCGCCAGGTAGAGATGGCCGCCATCGAAGGCGTCGCAGTCGATCTGCGTCGTGAGCTGCTTGAAATTCTCGAAGCCGCCGCGGATCTCGGCGTCGAGCCGCCGGGCGGTGTCCAGGCCCCAGCGCTGGATCCACTGCGAGCGCTTGAGCCGGCCGCTCGCGTTCTGCCCCTGGCCGCCGCTGCGGCTGGAGCAGCCCCACGACGCCTGGTTGGCCTCGAGCACCGTCGCCTGGATGCCGTGCTCCTGCGCCAGGTAGAGCGCGGTCGACATGCCGGTGGCACCCGAGCCGATGATGGCCACGTCGACATCGATGTCGTGCACGAGCGGGCCGTCGTCCTCCGGCGGCGTGCCGGCGCTGGCCACCCACCAGGTGGGCGCATAGGCGCGGCCGGCGCCGGGATCGGGCGCGACCAGCGGGTCGTAGCGCGGGTCGTAGGGCCGGCTCGGGGGCTGCGGCTGCGGTTGCGGTGCGGAGAAGGAGGCAGTGCCGGACAGGGTCATGATGCGGGAGCTCCCCGAACGGCCGGCCTAGCGGGCCGCCGGCAGGTTGGGGCGGGCCTTGCGGAACACGTTCTTCAGGTGGATCTTTCCGCCCCTGAAGGTGAAGACGTCGATGCCATCGGCCTCGATGCGGCTGCCGTCGGAAGCGGTGCCCGTGAAGGTCCACTGCGAGGTGCCGAAATCGCCGTGCACGAAATGCCGGCCATTGATCCACTGCGCATCGGGCACCGCCTGCCATGCCGCCGCGAAGGCCTTTCGCACCGCCTCGGTGCCCACGTGGCGGGTGCCGCAGGCGTCGGGGCCGGCGGCGGTCTGGAAGATGCAGTCGGCGGTCATGAAGCCCATCAGCGCGTCGATGTCGTGGCGGTTCCATGCATCGCTGAACGCGGCCAGGGTTTCGGTGCTGACGGAAGAAGCAGAAGAAGAGGAAGAAGAAGGCTGTGCGGTCACGCGGGGCTCCGGGATTGAATGGCGCAAGCGTAGGCAGCCGGCCGCCCGCGCGATAGGGCCAGATGCGGGGATTCGACCGAGCCAGAACGCCGCGCTTGCCCTAAACTGCGGCGCACCATGGCCAACCCCAGAGCCACTCAATGGGCGCAGCTCTTCGCGCTGCCCGACCAGCCCGCCTTGCCGCTGCAGGCCCGTCTGCGCGCCGCCGTGGTGCAGGCCATCCTCGAGGACCACCTGAGCCCCGGTGCCTCGATGCCCTCGTCGCGCGAGCTTGCCGCGCTGCTCGGGCTGAGCCGCAACACGGTGACCTCGGCCTATCTGCAATTGATCGACGAAGGCTTCCTGGAAGCGCGTCCGCGCAGCGGCGTGTTCGTGGCGCACAACGCGCGGCCGCTGTCCGCTGCGCATGCGGAGCCGCTGGTGGGCCGCAGCGGCCAGGCCAGCCAGCCGCCCGACTGGTCGGGGCGCGTGCTGCGCTCGCTGGAGGGCAAGCCCACGTTGTCGAAGCCCGACCGCTGGCGCGACTATCCGTTCCCGTTTGTCTACGGCAACTACGACCCGCAGCTTTTTCCGACCGAGGATTTTCGCGAGTGCTGCGCGCGCAGCCTGGCGCGCTCGCAGCTGCCGCACTGGACGCCCGACTTCGAGACCGACGACGTGCCCGACCTGATCGAGCAGATCCGCACGCGCTTGCTGCCCAAGCGCGGCGTGTTCGCGCTGAAGGAAGAAATCCTGGTGACGCTCGGCGCGCAGCATGCGTACTACCTCTTGGCCGATGCGCTGTTCGACGAGCACACCCGCGTCGGCCTGGAAGAGCCCGGCCATCCGCATGCGCGCAACAGCTTCTCGATGCGCAACCCCAAGTGGGTCGAGGTGGCGGTGGACGAGGAGGGCCTGGTGGTCGATGCGCTGCCCGCGGCCGACTATCTCTTCGTGACCCCTTCGCACCAGAGCCCGACCACCGCCACGCTGAGCCTGGAGCGCAGGCAGTGGCTGCTGCGCAAGGCCGAGCTGCAGGACTTCGTGATCATCGAGGACGACTACGAGGCCGAGAACCTGTACGAAGGCACGCCGATGCCGGCGCTCAAGAGCCTGGACAAGACCGGGCGCGTGATCTACGTGGGCTCGGTGTCCAAGAGCCTTTCGCCCGCGCTGCGGCTCGGCTTCATCGTGGCGCCGCGCGCGCTGATCAAGGAACTGCGCGGCATACGGCATGCGATGGTCCGGCATCCGAGCGCCTTTTTGCAGCATGCGTACGCGCTGTTCCTGTCGCTCGGGCACCACGAGTCGCATGCGCGGCGCGTGAACCATGCGATGCAGGAGCGGCTTGCGCTTGCGGCCAAGGCGCTGCGCGAGCACCTGCCCGAGTTCGAGTTCACGCTGCCGCAGGGCGGGGCGTCGATCTGGGTGCGGGCGCCGGCGTGGGTCGACGCGGGCGAGCTGTCGCTGATGGCACGCAGCCATGGGGTGCTGATCGAGGCGGGGGATGTGTTCTTTGCGAAGCCGCCTTATCCGTGTCCGTTTTTTCGGTTGAGGTTGTCGTCTATTGCTGCCTCGCAGATTCCTTTGGGGATTCGGGCTCTGGGAGTTGCGTTTGAGGAATTGGCTTTGGCTCGGGGGGAGGTGAGGGCGCATTGAGTTCCGGAGCCGGGTCTCGCCC
>NZ_JBFTPJ010000374.1:0-5274 GCF_056398445.1 Variovorax sp. 01T439_2 | reverse complement strand
GTGCGGCACGCATAAAGCGTTCCCAAAGACACCGGCCGCGAAGGGCTGATGCGGGCATTGCTTGACGCCTCCGCGGCGTGCCAGGATACTCAACCACATGGTTCACTCAGACAATGCCACGCTCGACGCCGTCTTTGCCGCGCTCTCCGACCCCACGCGCCGCACGGTGCTGGAAACGCTGGGCGAGCGCAGCCTCAGCGTGACCGAGCTGGCCGAGCCGCATGGCATGTCGCTGACCGGCTTCATGAAGCACCTGYGGGTGCTGGAGGACGCCGGGCTCATCTCGCGCACGAAAGAGGGCCGCATCGTGCGCTGCGAGCTCTCGCCGCGCCCCATGCAGGAGGCTGCCGTGTGGTTGTCGCGCTATGAGAAATTCTGGACCGGGCGCCTCGATGCACTGGCGCGCTTTCTCTACCACCAAGAGGAGACCGAATGGCAAAAGCTGCCGCCCCCGCCACCGAGCGACCCTCGCTCACCCTCCGCAGGCACTACCCCGTTGCCCCCGAAAAAGTCTGGCGCGCGTGGACCGACCCGCAAGCGCTGAAGGCCTGGTTCGGCCCTGAAGAAATCGTTTCCGTGCCGCTGGCCGAAGTCGACCTGCGCGTGGGCGGCCGCTTTCGGGTGGCCATGCGCGCGGCCGACGGCGAGACGCACGACGTGAGCGGCACCTACCTGGAGCTCGTGCCCAACCGCAAGCTGGTCTTCAGCTGGGCCTGGCGCAGCACGCCGGAGCGCGAGTCGCGCGTCACGGTGCGCATCGAGCCCGACGGCAATGGCTGCGAACTGGTCCTGCTGCACGAGCAGTTCTTCGACGAGGCCGCGCGCGACGGGCACAGCCATGGCTGGACCGGCGCCATGGGCAAGCTCGGGAAGTGGTTGGCAGGGCAGCATCAGGGCGCCTGAGCGGCTTTCACGCATTGCCGGCGCGCGGGCGAAGACCCATACTGGGGCCTCCACGACGAGACGACGAACGGAGCCTCCCATGAGCAACGAACTTCGCAAGAAGCTGCACGACCTGGCGGAACTGGCCGACAACACCTCGGACCCGCAGACCAAGGCCATCGTCGAGGCCATACGGCTGCAGACTGCCGTGCTGAACGAACGGCTCTTTGCCATCGAACTGCAGCTGGGCACGCTCACCAGGCGCGTGGAAAACACGACGGACTGAGTGGCCGCCGCTTTGTAGGGATAATCCCCACCATGAGCGGCAACACCTTCGGAACTCTCTTCGCGGTCACCAATTTCGGCGAGTCGCACGGCCCGGCCATCGGCTGCGTCATCGACGGCTGCCCGCCGGGCATGGAACTGAGCGAGGCCGACATCCAGGGCGACCTCGACCGCCGCCGCCCCGGCACCAGCCGCCACGTCACCCAGCGCAACGAGCCCGACGCGGTGCAGATCCTTTCCGGCGTCTACGAAGGCAAGACCACCGGCACCCCGATTGCGCTGCTGATCCAGAACACCGACCAGCGCAGCAAGGACTACGGCCAGATCGCCCAGCAGTTCCGCCCCGGCCACGCCGACTTCACCTACTGGAAGAAATACGGCATCCGCGAYCCGCGCGGCGGYGGSCGCTCTTCGGCGCGGCTCACGGCGCCCATGGTGGCGGCGGGCGCGGTCGCCAAGAAGTGGCTGGCCGAAAAATACGGCATGGTGTTTCGCGGCTGCATGACACAGATCGGCGAGATCGCCATTCCGTTCGAGAGCTGGGACCACGTGCCCGCCAACCCCTTCTTCGCGCCGATGGCTGACGTGAGCGAGCTCGAGGCCTACATGGACCGCCTGCGCAAGGCCGGCGACTCCTGCGGCGCGCGCATCCGCGTCACGGCCAGCAATGTGCCCATCGGCCTCGGCGAGCCACTGTTCGACAAGCTCGACGCCGAGATCGCCTACGCGATGATGGGCATCAACGCCGTGAAGGCGGTGGAGATCGGCGCCGGCTTCGAGAGCATCACGCAGCGCGGCACCACGCACGGCGATTYGATCACGCCCACGGGCTTCGTCACCAACAACGCGGGTGGCATCCTGGGCGGCATCAGCTCGGGGCAAGACCTCGAAGTGAGCATCGCGATCAAGCCCACCAGCTCGATCATCAGCCCGCGCCAGTCCATCGACATCCACAACAACCCCGTCGAGGTGGTCACCAAGGGCCGCCACGATCCGTGCGTCGGCATCCGCGCGACGCCCATCGCCGAGGCCATGCTTGCGCTCGTGGTCATGGAGCACGTGCTGCGCAACCGCGCGCAGTGCGGCGATGTGCAAACGCAAGCCGAGAAGCCGGAATCCGCCTCGCCGCAGGCGTCCTTTCTCTAGTGTCTACCGCGCCGCCTGTGGCCGCCGGGCGCGGCCACCTGCTGGCGTTCGCTGGTCTGTCGGCCAGCTATTTCGCGCACATCGGTTTCTTCAACCCGTACCTGCCGCTGTGGCTCAAGGACCTGGGGCTGCCGATCTTCACGATCAGCCTGCTGGCCTCGGTGCAGTCGATCACGCGCGTGTTCGCGCCCTATGCCTGGGGCGCGCTCAGCGACCACACGGGGCAGCGCGTGAAGCTGCTGCGCTTCAGCGCCGCGGTGGCGCTCGCCAGCTCCTTCGGGCTCTGGTGGCATGGCGGCGCCTGGTGGCTGGCGCTGGTGCTGCTGGTGATGTTCACCCACACCAGCTCGATGATGTCGCTCACCGAAGCCGCCATGGCGCAGCTGGTGGCGGGCGACTGGGGGCGCTACGGGCGCATCCGGCTCTGCGGCTCGGCCGGCTTCCTGGTGACCGTGTTCTTTGCGGGCGAGTGGTTCGAGCGCTTCGGCATGAAGCACTTTCCGGCCTGGGCCGCGGGCACGCTGGCCATCGTGCTGATCGCGACCATGAAGCTGCCCGACATCCGCGAGCCGGTGGCGGCGCACGACGCGGCCAGGGAGCCGATCGGCCCGGTGCTGCGCATTCCTGCGGTGCGGTGGTTCTTCGCATCGCTGTTCTTCCAGGTGATGTCGCACTTCTCGGTCTATGCCTTCTTCTCGCTGTACCTCGACTCGCTCGGCTACGGCAAGAGCGTCATCGGCCTGCTGTGGGCGCTGTCGGTGGTGGCCGAGATCGTCTGGTTCTTCCTGCAGGGACGGCTCATCGGCCTCTTGCCGATGCCGCGCTGGATGCTGGTGTGCGGCATTGCCGCCGTGGCGCGGCTGGGCCTCACGGCCGGGCTGGGCGGCTCGATCGCAGCGCTCGTCGTCGCGCAATGGCTGCATGCGCTGAGCTTTGCGGCGCACCACACGACGTGTATCGCCGTGGTGTCGCGGCGCTTTCCGGGCCGGCTGCGCGGGCGCGGGCAGGCGCTCTTCACCGTGATCGGCTACGGGTTCGGTGGTGTGCTGGGCGTGCTGCTCGGTGGTGCGGTGGCGCAGGAGCTGGGGTACAGGACCATGTTCGCGCTGGCGGCTGTGCTGGCGGCGGTGGGGAGCCTGTGTGCCTGGCGGGTGGTGAGGCTGGAGGGGGCGGCAACGCGCGCCGCCTAGCACTCACGCAAAAAGAAAGCCGCGTTGCACCGCAACTGCGGCACAACGCGGCGTACGCGAATGTGAACGGCGCCGGCCCATGCCGGCGCCGTGCGATCAGGGCACCAGGCCGATCTGGAGGTAGCCGGTGGCCGGGTTGGTGCGCGCACCCACGACGACCGACAGCGTGCCGTCCTGCATCGCGAAATAGCGGTCGGTGCCGCTGCTGTTGATGAGCTTCAGGGCGGGAATCGAGGCGCTCGCCGCAGTGAGGCCATAGCTGACGTTGGAGACGGTGCCATCAGGCTTGGTCAGCGCTGCGGTATATGTCGTCGCGTCGAAGCCGAAGGTGCCCCAGGTGCCGTTGTTGTCTCCACCGCGCGCCGTGGTGTTGAGCCACGTCGACGAATCGACAAGGCCGATGCGGAAGATGGAGTCGTTCGGCGCAACGGAGTTGATGCCCGCCGCGACGTAGACCTTCTTTCCGTCCACCATGATGACCGCCAGAGCACCCTTGTCGCTCGCGTTGGCCACGTTCACGGTGCTCCACGACCCGGCGGACGAACCCGCCGAAATGGCGTAGGTTGCGATCGAGGCAGGTGGGCAGGCGGCAATGGAGGTGATGCCAACCTCATTGCACATGAGCAGCGATGTACCGCCTCCCGTCACTTGAACCTGGCGGATCTGCGAGTCGATCACGCCCGGCCGCATATTGATGCCGAAGCGGATGTAGATCCCGTCGAGCGCACTCTGGGTCGTCACGATGGCGCGGGACCCGATGAACGGCTGGACAGCGTAGCTGCCCGGGACCTGTGCAACCTGGAACGGGAACGAGCCCACCACGGCGTCGGTGATCAGCCGGAAACGGCTGTTGTTCGTCGCCGCGGTATTGCGCGAACTCTTGAAGACATAGGTTCCGGGTTGCGCAGCGTCGGCACTGAACGAGTCCGACACGGCGAGGCCGGTCTCGTCGGTCATCACGTACGACATCGTGTCGAAATTGAGCGCGAGCGTCTGCTGGCTGCCGTTCGTCGCGTACACCTTGTAAGACAGGTTCCGGGCGTCGCCTGCGGCAACATTGAAGACCGTGTCCTTGGTCAGGGCTGCATTGGCCGTCGCCTTCGCGCTGACGGTAAACATGCTGGCCGCATTGGTGTTGTTCGCGATCTGCGCAGACCACTTGGTGCTGGAAATATCCGCATTGCGCAGGCTCACGGAACCGGCAGGGTCGGAACTGCTGTTCCAGTCCGAGCCAAGGTTCGGGGTTACCGTGACCACGTCACCCGGCTTGATGGAGTACTTGCCGTCCCCATTGGCCGTTGCGGAACTGCCATTGACCTGAACCGTCACGCTCAAGGTGGCCGCGGGCAGGATCGGAAACGGCAATCCGCCGCCCCCACCACCGCCACCACCACCTCCTCCACATCCCCCCAACGCCCCGACCAAAGCGGCCGCAGCGGAAAAATAAAACCATTTCATTACATTTATTCCATTTTTTGATTGATGTCGCCACCCATCGGAAGACATGCCCCTCGACTGTCAGATCGTAAATGAATACAGAGAAATGTAAGAATTTATAGGCATTCGGGATATCCCGAACGATGTCTCATCCGCGTCTCCGAGGTGCGCAGGCGGTGTCGACTTTGCCGGCAATTGGATGGGTCTTCGTATTGCCGCTCGCCATAAATCGATACTTAAAATAATTGCACACAAGGAGGCGAGCATGAAGCTCAAATTGAAAACAAAAATCTTATTTCCTGATCTGCGGGCTGTTGAAGCGCGAGGCGCAAGC
>NZ_JBFTPJ010000373.1:0-5274 GCF_056398445.1 Variovorax sp. 01T439_2 | reverse complement strand
GCCACGACCTCAGCGCATGGCGGCCCGACATCGGCGCGGCCGTGCCGATGCTGCCGACAGCCATGGGGCGCAGCTGGCTCGCGCAGGCGCCGCAGCAGTTGYGCGACGCCGTGCTGGCGCAGATCGAGGCGTCGGAGCCGGGCCACGTGCAGACATACGAAGCCGACCTGGTGCGGGCGCAGGCCGATCTCAAGCGCAAGGGCTTCTGCGTGTCTCGCGGCGCCTGGCGCAGCGACGTGCAGGCGGTCGGCGTGCCGATCCGCATTCCCCAGGACGGCGAGACCCTGGTGCTCAATTGCGGCGTGCTCACCTCGCGGCTCGGCCCGCGCCAGCTCGAGCAAGGCGTGGGCCCGCGCCTCGTCGCGCTCGCGCGCAGCGTGGAAGCCGACCTGGATGCCGCGCCATGAAAGATGCGGACACCAAGGACCGCCAGTTCGCCACCACGCTCGCGAGCGGCATCGACCTGCTGCTGTGCTTTCATCCCGGCGAATCGAGCCTCGCGAACAAGGACTTTGCGCAGCGCACCGGCCTTTCCAAACCCACGGTCGCGCGCCTGACGCACACGCTGGCGCTGCTCGGCTACCTGCGGCGCGACCCGGCCAGCGCCAGGTACCGGCTGGGCGCGGCCGTGCTCGGCCTCGGCCATCCGCTGCTGGCCAGCATGCGCATCCGCCCGGTCGCGCGGCCGATGATGGAAACGCTGGCGCGCGAGATCGAGGGCGCCGTCTCGCTCGGGCTGCGCCACCGCATCCACATGGTCTACGTGGAGACTGCGCGCAGCAGCGAAGACTTCGTGCTGACGCCCGACATCGGCGCGCCGCTTCCCATGCTGGCCACGGCCATCGGCCGCGCCTGGCTGGCGCGCGCCGCGCCCGAGGAGCGGCTGTCGGTGCTGAACCAGATCCGCGTTGCCGCGCCGGCCGAGTTCGAGCGCCACGCGGCGGCCGCCGAGCTGGCGCGCGAAGAACTGGCGCGCGACGGTTTCTGCAGTGCCCGCGCCGACTGGCAGCCGAACCGGCATGGCTTTGCCGTGCCGCTGCACGGCTTGGTGGATGGGATGCAGTTCGTGCTGAACTGCGCCGTGGCAACCAGGCGCGGCAGCTTCGCGCAGATGCGCCGGGAGGCCGCGCCGCGGCTGCTCACGCTGGCGCACAGCATCGAGCTCTCGCTGGGCCTGCGATAGCGCGCGCCGGCACCGCGTTCAGGATGTCGAAACATGGGTTGCGGCAAATGGAGCGCGCCAACAGACTTCGATGCATGCCGCCATCCGACGCTTTCAAACCCACCGCCGCCGCCGAGCCCGCGCCACCGCCCGCCACGCCACAGGGGCCGCTCGCCGGCATCCGGATCCTCGACATGGCCACCGTGATTGCGGCGCCCTTCTCGGCCTCGCTGTGCGCCGACATGGGCGCCGAGGTCGTCAAGCTGGAGCTGCCCGAAGGCAACGACCCGCTGCGCTCGCTCTCGCCCACCACGCCGGATCACGCGCTGTTCTGGAAGGTCTCGAACCGCGGCAAGAAAGGCGTGTCGCTCGACGTGCGCAAGCCGGAAGGCCGTGCGCTGTTCCTGCGGCTGATCGCGTCCTTCGATGTGCTGGTCGAGAACTTCCGCACCGGCACGCTCGACAAGTGGGGACTCGACGCGCCCACGCTGTGGTCGGTCAACCCCAGGCTCGTCATCCTGCGCCTCACTGGTTTCGGCCAGACCGGCCCGTATGCGCAGCGCCCGGGCTTCGCGCGCATCTTCGAGGCGATGAGCGGCTTCGCCCACCTGACCGGCGAAAGCGGCCGCAGTCCGCAGCACATGAACTATCCGCTCGGCGACGTCATCGCGGGCCTGTTCGGCGCCTTCGCCATCTCCACCGCGATCGCGGAACGCCATCGCCACCCGGACGCACCGGGCCGGGAGATCGACCTCGCGGCGACCGAGGCCATGTTCCGGCTGCTCGAGGCCCTGCCGGTCGAGCACGAGGTGCTGGGGCAGGCGCGCAGCCGTTCGGGCAGCCGGGCCACCTACACGGCCCCGTCCAACATGTACCGCACAACGGACGGCCACTGGGTCACGATCGTGGGATCGTCCGACCCGATCTTCAAGCGCATCTRCCAGGCCATGGGCCAGCCGGCGCTGGCGCGCGATCCGCGCTTTGCGACCACGCCGGACCGGGTGCGCAATATCGACGAGATCGATGCGATCGTCGCCGGCTGGTGCGAGTGCCAGACGCGCGCGCAACTGTCCGAGGCCCTGACCCGCGGCGGCGTTCCCCACAGCAAGGTCTATGCGGTGGACGACGTGATGGCCGATCCGCACTTCATTGCGCGCGAAGCCATCATCCGCTTGCCCGACCCGGACCTCGGGTCGCTGCCCGCCCCCGCGATCGTGCCGCGCTTCTCGGGCTTCAAGCCCGCGGCGCCGCGCACCGGGCCGGCGGCCGGCGAACACAACGCGGAGGTCTACGGGACGCTGGGCCTTGGCAGCGATGCGCTGGACAGGCTGCAGCGCGAGGGCGTGATCTGAGCCATGCGTCCGCGAGGCGCGCCGCCTACGACGCGGCAACCGCCTCCTTGACGAAGTCCGCGTAGCTGCGCAGTGGACGGCCGAGCAGGGCCTGCAGGCGATCCGCTGCGCCCTCCTCACCGTGCATGCCGAACTTCTGGATCCCGGCCATCATCAGGCGCATGTCGTAGGCCAGCCAGGACGGGCCCAGCGCGGCCATCTGGCCTTCGAAGGCGGCCACATCGTCCCCGCCGTAAGCCACTTCGCGGCCGAGCGCGGCACTCCAGGCCTTGGCCACCGAGGCGCCGGTCAGCAGCTCGGGGCCGACCAGCTCCAGCGTCAGGCGCGGCAGTGGCGCTGGTGCGCGGTCGCGGCGCAGCAATTCGGCAACGGCGGTGTCCACGATGTCCCGCGCATCGATCATCGCGACGCCCGTGGAGCCGATCGGCATCGGGTAGACGCCGTGGCCCTGGATCACCTGCTGCACCATGCGCTCGTTCTGCATGAAGTACGCGGGCCGAAGGATGGTCGCGGGAATGTCGAGGCTCTCGATCATTCGCTCGACCGTGTGCTTGCCGGTGAAGTGCGGCACGTCGGTGAACTTGTCCGCATGGATGACCGACAGGTAGACGATGCGCTCGATGCCAGCCTCGCGCGCCAGGTTCAGCGCGACGAGGGCCTGGGTCACTTCGTCGGGCGTGACGGCGTTCAGCAAAAACAGCGTGCGCACCGAGGACAACGCCGCGCGCAGCGAGGACACGTCGGTCAGGTCGCCGACGACCTCCTTGACGCCCGCCGGGAAGCGCTGCTTTCCGGGCGTGCGGACGAACGCGCGGACCTCGGCGCCGGCGGCGGCCAGGCCTTGGACGACGAGGGAACCGATGGTGCCGGTGGCACCAGTGACGAGAATGCTCATGAAAATCTCCTGGGAAGTTGAAGAGGGATAAAAAAAGATCGATCAGCGCGAGAAATCCGCGACCACCTTGCCGATGCGCGGGTCGGTGCGATTGCGTTCGATGGCCGCGGGGATGTCGCCGAAGCCCACGGTTTCGCCGAGCTTCGAAACCAGCGTGCCTTCGGCGATCTCTGCCACCAGCCGTTCCAGCAGGGCGGTGTCCGGCTTGTTCATGAACCACAGTCCGCGTCGCCCGGGCGGCGTGCGTGCCAGGATGTCGGGCGAGGACGTGCCGACGATCGCGCCGTCCTTCGACAGCACCTGCCACGAGCGATCGAGCACTTCGCCGCCGACGTAGTCGAGCACCAGGTCGATGTCCTGCGCGACCGATTCGAAGCGTTCTGTGCGGTAGTCGATGACGTGGTCCGCGCCCAGGCTGCGCACGTATTCGAGGTGCGCGGTCGATGCCGTCGCGAACACTTCGGCACCCGCCCGCTTGGCGTACTGCACGGCATAGCCGCCCAGTCCACCCGCCGCGCCGTGGATCAGGATCCGCTGGCCTGCGGTGATCGGACCCGCGTGGTGCAGGCTTTGCCAGGCGGCCACGGCCGCCACCGGAACGCCGGCCGCATGAACGTCGTCCAGGCCTTGGGGCGTGCGCACCAGGTTCGCCTCGGCTACGGCCACGACATCGGCATAGGCACCGAGGCCGCCCAGCGGCCCCATGACGCGATCGCCCACGCGAAAGCGCGAAGCGCCGGGGCCGAGCGCCTCGACGGTGCCCGCAAGCTCGATGCCCAGCACGGCGGGCAGCTGCAGCGGGAAGGCTTCCCGGACGAAGCCCTCGCGAACCTTCCAGTCGATGCCGTTCACGCCGGCGGCCCGAACGCGGACCAGGACCTGGCCCGGCCCGGCTGCGGGGCGCGCGATCTCGGCGACCTCGGCGGCGGCCGCACCGCCATAGGCCCTGATCAGCACGGCGCGTTGCGTAGTGGTGTTGGTGGTCATTTCAATTTCCTCATCTCGAAGTTGCGATGGGGAGAAGATAGGCCGTTGCATTCGTAAAACGAAGACCCGAAAATGAAGACCCCTCGTCTCAAATCCGGAACACATGGACCTGAACGCATTGACCGACTTCGCGCTCGTCGCAGCGAATGGCGGGCTCGGAAAAGCCAGCCGCGCGAGCGGAAGATCGAAGGCGACCCTGTCCCGGCGCATCGCGGACCTGGAAGAGCAGCTCGGCGTGCGGCTCATCGAGCGCAGTGCCCGCGGGCTCAAGCTCACGGAGGCCGGCCAGATGCTGATGGACCGCACCGAAGGGCCGATGCATGAGGTGGCCGACGCCATGACCTCCGCGCGCGAGGGCCTGTCGGTGCCGCGCGGGCGCTTGCGCATCGCCTCGCCGGTGCTGTTCTCGCAGCTGGCGATGGGCCGCATCGGCGCCGAGTTCTGCACGGCCTACCCCGAGGTCAGCTGCGAGGTGGTGGCGGACGATCGCCTGGTCGATCTCGTCGAGGAGCAGTTCGACGCCGCGATCCGGATCAATCCCAGCCCCGACAGCAGCCTCGTGGGCCGGTGCTTCGCCAAGGACCGGCTGGTGGTCGTGGCCGCGCCCTCGGTGCCCATGCCCAAGCGAGGCAAGGGCAAGGTCAGCGCCGTTCCCGGCGTTGTTGCAACAACCTTCCAAGGCGGCAACTGGACGCTCGACGACGGGCGCCTGGTCGTGGAGCCGGTCCCGCGGCTCAGGCTTTCATCGTTCCTGATGATCCGCGACGCCGCGGTGGCCGGCGCCGGCGCCGCGCTGATCCCGCAGTCCATCGCGTGGAACCAGCTGTGGCCGGCGCCGGCGCCGCGCTGATCCCGCAGTCCATCGCGTGGAACCAGCT
>NZ_JBFTPJ010000372.1:0-8427 GCF_056398445.1 Variovorax sp. 01T439_2 | reverse complement strand
GCTCTGGTTCGACCTGGCGCCCGAGATTGCCGCCGAGCGGCTGGCGGGCGCGCGCCTGCCCGACAAGTTCGAATCGCAGCCGGTCGAATTCTTCCGGCGCGTCGCGGCGGGCTATGCGGCCCGCGCGGCGGCCGATGCGCAGCGCTTCGTGCGCATCGACGCCAGCCAGACGCGCGACCAGGTCTGGCAACAGGTCGAGACCGCGCTCGTTGCGCGTGGCGCGCTGGCACCTGCAACTGGAGCGGCGCGATGAGCACGCCCGCGCTCTCGCCCTGGCTGCATCGCCCGCTCGCGGAACTGCTGCGCCAGCGCGGCCATGCCTGGCTGCTGCAGGGGCCTTCGGGCCTGGGCCAATACGAACTCGCGCTCGCGCTTGCCGCGGCCTGGCTGTGCGAACAGCCCAGCAAGGAGGAGGGCGGCACCGCCTGCGGCCATTGCCCGAGCTGCCATGCCATCGAGGTGCGCACCCATGCCGACCTTTGCGTGCTGATGCCCGAAGTGGCCATGCAGGAACTGGGCTGGCCGCTCGACGAAAAGGCGCAGGCCGACATCGACGACAAGAAGCGCAAGCCCAGCCGCGAGATCCGCGTCGAGGCCATGCGCGACGCCGTCGGCTTTGCCCAGCGCACCAGCGCCCGCGGCCGCGGCAAGGTGGTGCTGGTGTATCCGGCCGAGCGCATGAACACCATCACGGCCAATGCGCTGCTCAAGACGCTCGAGGAGCCGGTCGGCGATGTGCGCTTCGTGCTGGCCAGCGAGGCGGCCTGGCAGTTGCTGCCGACCATCCGCAGCCGCTGCCTGGGCTTCACGCTGCCCTGGCCCGAGACGGCCGAGGCCGAAGCCTGGCTGGCCGCGCAGGACGTGCCCGCCGGGGATGCCACTGCGTTGCTGCGCGCCGCCGGCGGGCGCCCCAGCGATGCCTTGCGGCTTGCGCGCTCCGGCCAGTCGCCCAAGGCCTGGTCGCTCTTGCCCAAGGCCGTTTCGCGCGGCGACGTGGCTGCGCTTGCGGACCAGTCGCCTTCGCAGGCCATCGGCTCGCTGCAGAAGCTCTGCCACGACCTGATGGCCGTTGGCAGCGGCGCCGCGCCGCGCTTCTTCGATGCCGCCGACCTGCCGTCCGCGGTGCCTTCGCACCTGGCGCTCGCGCGCTGGTCGAAGTCGCTCGCGAACGCGGCCAGGACCGCCGAACACCCCTTCAATGCGGGCCTCATGCTGGAAGCGCTTGTGAGCGAAGCGCGAACCACCCTAAACTCTGCTGCTCGCCGCCCATGAACCAACCAGCCGCACCCGCACCCGCCGCACCGGCGCCTCAACGGCCGAGCGTGATCCAGCTCGCCATCAAGGAAAAGGGCGCGCTCTATGCCGCCTACATTCCGCTCTTTGCCGAAGGCGGCATCTTCATTCCGACCACGCGCGAGTACCGCCTGGGCGACGACGTCTATGTGCTGCTGACGCTGCCTGAAGATCCGCAGCGCTACCCGGTGGCCGGCAAGGTCGCTTGGATCACGCCGCAGCGCGCCGCGGGCAACCGGGCGCCGGGCGTGGGCATCCGCTTTCCGTCGGACGAGAAATCGCGCCAGCTCAAGGCTCGCATCGAAGCGGCGCTCGGCGGTTCGATGGCCTCCGACCGACCGACCCAAACCATTTAGCTCGCCCCCAGGCTGCGCGCACTTCGTGTCGCTACGCCCACCCCCTACCGGGGGCGACACCAGAGGCCCGGCAAAGCCGGTTCCTCGGTGTCTCTGGCATAAGCCAGACAATCAGCGTCATGTTCACCGATTCCCACTGCCACCTCACTTTCCCCGAATTCGCGGACCAGATGCCGCAAATCCGCGCCGCCATGGCCCAGGCGCAGGTCGACCGGGCCTTGTGCATCTGCACCAAGCTCGAGGAGTTCGACGATGTGCAGGCGCTGGCCGCGCGCTATGACAACTTCTGGGCGAGCGTCGGCGTGCACCCCGACAACGAGGACATCGCCGAGCCCACGGTGGACGACCTGGTGCGCCGCGCAGCCTTGCCCCGCGTGGTGGCCATCGGCGAAACCGGGCTCGACTACTACCAGATGGAAGAGCGCAAGGGCGGGCGCAGCATCTCCGACATGGAGTGGCAGCGCGACCGCTTCCGCGTGCACATCCGCGCCGCGCAGCAAACCCGCATGCCGCTGGTCATCCACACGCGCGAAGCCTCGGCCGACACGCTCGCCATCCTCAAGGAGGAGGGCGAAGACGGTGCCGGCAAGGCCGCGGGCGGCGTGTTCCATTGCTTCACCGAAACCGCCGAAGTGGCCCGCGCGGCGCTCGACCTGGGCTTCTACATTTCCTTTTCGGGCATCCTGACCTTCAAGAAGGCGCAGGACCTGCGCGACGTGGCGGCCTTCGTGCCGCTCGACCGCATGCTGATCGAAACCGACAGCCCGTATCTGGCGCCGGTGCCGTACCGCGGCAAGACCAACAACCCGTCCTACGTGCCCTTTGTGGCCAAGCAGATCGCCGAACTGCGCAAGCTGCCGCTCGAAGCCGTGGCAGAGGCCACCAGCAGCAACTTCGAAACGCTGTTCAAGGGCGTCAAAGCAATATGAAGAAATACATCAAGAAGTTCTTGTATCTTGCTGTCCTCGCAGCAACTTTTTCCACCCACGCGGGCTCGTTCGAAGATTTCTTCCGGGCCGTGCGCGCAGACAACGCGAGCGGCGTGCGCACCCTGCTGAACCGCGGTTTCGACCCCAACACGCGCGACGAGCACGGCCAGACCGGCCTGATCATCGCGCTGCGCGAACCGTCGCCCAAGGTGGTCCAGGTGCTGATCGAATCGCCGCAGACCGACGTCGACATCGCCAACGCCAAGGACGAAACCCCGCTGATGCTGGCCGCCATCAAGGGCCAGCAGGACGTGGTCGCGCAGCTGCTCAAGCGCGACGCCGCCGTCAACAAGACCGGCTGGACGCCGCTGCATTACGCCGCCAGCAGCGGCCAGCTGAGCATCATGAAGGTGCTGCTCGACAACTTTGCCTTCATCGATGCGCAATCGCCCAACGGCACCACGCCGCTCATGATGGCCGCGATGTACGGCTCGACCGAGGCCGTGAAGCTCCTGCTGGCCGAAGGTGCGGACACCACCATGAAGAACCAGCTCGGCATGACGGCGGTGGACTTCGCGAACAAGGCCAATCGCCCGGAGGCTGCGCAGCTGATCGCCGCTGCGGCCGGCGCCAAGGCGGACCCCAAGGCCATTCCGAAGGACGGCAAATGGTGAGCTTCCATACGCTCCATTGAGGGCCAAATCCGCCGCATCGGCAGGCCCGGGAAAACGCCAAAAAGAGGGCGCCTGCGCCTCGTGCGAGACTCTGCGCTGAAGGAGAAGCAGAGATGAATACGTTCCTATTCATAATCTTTTTGCTGGCCATCGGACTGCTTGTGCTCGCAGCGGTCGCCAAAAAGAGGTCGGCGCAAAACAGCAGCGGTTTCGTCGACAAGCCCAAGGCACGCCCGCCGCTCACGGCGCGCGAACAGGCCATGTACAACCGGCTCGTGCAGACGCTGCCGGATCTCGTGGTGCTGCCGCAGGTCAGCTTCGGTGCATTGCTCACGGCCCGCACGCGCGCGGCGCGGAGCTCGTTCAGCCGGAAGATCGCCGACTTCGTCGTGTGCGACCGCTCGTTCAAGGTCGTGGCCGTGGTCGCGTTCGGCGGCGACAAGAGCAGCAAGGGCAAGTCGCAGCGCGACCTGGACCGCGAGGCGCTGCTGGTGGAAGCCGGCTACCGCGTGCTGCGCTATCCACGGGTGCCGGATGTGGGGCGCGTGGAAGCGGACTTCGATCCGACGCTGGCGTCGGTGAGCCCCATGGGTTCCTGAGGGCGGGCTGGTTTGGCCTGGATGGCCTTCGATCAGCTTCACCCAAAAGGAACACAATGTGCATTATGTTAAATGACATAAGCAGCACTCCGCCCCACAGGACCTTGTCGTCCATGTCCCACTGCTTCCTGCAGCTGCTGTGGTAAATCCTCGTCACCGTTGCCAGCCGGCCGACAGACCCATCGGGGTCATCAGCTCTTGGGCTTTGCGTATTCCTCTGCGCTCATTACCTCGACGCCAACGAACGGGTCGTTGCCTTCAACCCATGCGTCATGGCCCGGAGGAATGGTGTACGACATGCCTTCCTCGAGGATGGTCTTCGAGCCGTCGTTCATTTGCACCGTGATCCGCCCGGAAACCACGTACCCGACGTGGGCCACCTGGCAGCTGTCCGTGCCGACGACCGGCTTGATGCACTGCGACCAGCGCCACCCGGGCTGAAACTTGAAGCGTCCCAGGGTGTACCCCTCGAGGCGGACCACTTCGACGCGCGTTTTCTCCGGCTCCCGAACCTCATCCGGCACGTCGTGGGATTTCGTCTGAAGCTTGGTGACATTCATAGAACTTGCCATCGCTACTCTCCTTGGCACGAGTGAGTAGGCAGTCCGCGGCAGCCTCGTGCCAAGCCGCGCGTCGAACGATGGAATACTAGTCTTGGGCCACGCTTGCGGCGACGCATTTCTCGCCCGGTAGGTACCCCGGTGGCGTTGCATCTCGAGCACGTGCGCGGAGTTTCCAGCCGCTAAAGTGTCGATGCGATGCTCAGGCAGACAACCACCACACTCGACTTCGACACCGATGGCCGGGGCCTTCTGGAAATCACGGAGGCCGTGGCGCAATGGGTCGCGAGCACCGGCTTTCAGACCGGGCTGCTGACGCTCTTCATCCGCCATACCTCGGCCAGCCTGCTGGTGCAGGAGAACGCGGATCCTGAAGTGCAGGCGGATCTCGACCGTTTTCTTGCGCGCCTGGTGCCCGATGGCGACGCGCTTTTCCGGCATCGCGCCGAAGGGCCGGACGACATGCCGGCCCATGTGCGTTCGGCGCTGACCGCGGTGCAGCTGTCGGTTCCGGTGACGAACGGCCGCATGGCGCTGGGCACCTGGCAGGGCATCTACCTGTGGGAGCACCGGCTGAAGCCGCACCGGAGGCAGGTGGCCCTGCACCTGATCGGGTCCTAGCGATCCGGCCCACCGCCCTGCTCTGCCGGGCTGCGCCGGTACGCTGCCCGCGGTTACTCCAGCGTGAATCCAATCTTCACCGTCACCTGCCAGTGCGCGACCAGCGACTTGTAAACGTGATTCGACATGTCTTTTGCTCCTTGAATTGGTGCGCCGCAGCTGCTCTCGGTGCGGATCGGCCGCACGGCACACATGTTGACCCCTCGGCCCGCTTGTTGGAAGTGCCGGAACGATGGTTTTTCGCGCCGCGCAAACCCGGCGTGGCGCAGGCACGGTCTTTGCGTGACTGCAAGCTCACGGTGTAACGAAGCACTGTTTTGGTGAGGTTTCCGCGGTCTTGCGGAGCCCGGAGCGTGAAGAGCGCCCAGCACCCCGCCCGCGCTCCGCGGGCTTCCCTGCCCCCTTAATCCCCGCCCGACGATGCGGCCCCGCAAAGGCTGCATGTCGGCATTTGTATTTGTTGTTTCGAATCGATTGATTCTCCGAAGGCCCCACCCATGATGAAGAAACTCAAGCTCGTGATGGTCGGCAACGGCATGGCCGGCGTGCGCACGCTCGAAGAGCTGCTGAAGCTCGCCCCCGACCTGTACGACATCACCGTCTTCGGTGCCGAGCCGCACCCCAACTACAACCGCATCCTGCTGTCGCCCGTGCTCGCGGGCGAGCAGACSGTCGACGAGATCGTCCTCAACAGCTGGGAGTGGTACRCSGAGAACAAGATCACCCTGCACGCCGGCAAGAMGGTGGCCGAGGTCGACCGCGTCAAGCGCATCGTGCGCGCCGAGGAYGGCACCGAGGCCCCCTACGACCGCCTCCTCATGTGCACCGGCTCSAACCCCTTCATGCTGCCCGTGCCCGGCAAGGACCTGAAGGGCGTCATCGCCTACCGCGACATCGCCGACACCGACTACATGATCGAGACCGCCMRSACCCACAAGAGCGCCGTCGTCATCGGCGGCGGCCTGCTGGGCCTGGAAGCGGCCAACGGCCTGATGCTGCGCGGCATGGACGTCACCGTGGTGCACGTCATGCCCTGGCTGATGGAGCGCCAGCTGGACGACGTCGCGGGCAAGCTGCTGCAGAAGTCGCTGGAGGACCGGGGCCTGAAGTTCCTGATCGGCGCCCAGACCCAGGARCTGGTGGGCAATGACCAGGGCCGYGTGGCCGCCATCCGCTTCAAGGACGGCACCGARGTCCCCGCCGACCTGGTCGTCATGGCTGTSGGCATCCGCCCCAACACCGAGCTGGCCGAGCGGATGCGCCTGCACTGCCACCGCGGCATCGTCGTCACCGACACCATGCAGACCGTGACCGATGCGCGCATCTACTCGGTGGGCGAATGCGCGGCCCACCGCGGCATCGCCTACGGCCTGGTCGCCCCGCTCTTCGAGCAGGCCAAGGTCGCGGCCAACCACCTGGCCCAGTTCGGCATCGGGCGCTACCTGGGGTCCCTCACCTCCACCAAGCTCAAGGTCACCGGCATCGACCTGTTCAGCGCCGGCGAGTTCATGGGCGGCGAAGGCACGGAAGAGATCGTCATGAGCGACCCCTTCGGCGGGGTCTACAAGAAACTCGTCATCAAGGACGACAAGCTGGTGGGCGCGTGCCTGTACGGCGACACGGTGGACGGCAGCTGGTACTTCAAGCTCCTGCGCGACGGGCGCAGCGTGCACGACATCCGCGACAAGCTGATGTTCGGCGARTCCAACATCGGCGACACCGGCCAYGAGGGCCACAGCAAGGCCGCSGGCATGCCCGACGACGCCGAGGTGTGCGGCTGCAACGGCGTGACCAAGGGCACCATCTGCAAGGCCATCAAGGACAAGGGCCTGTTCACCCTGGACGAGGTCAAGAAGCACACCAAGGCCAGCGCCAGCTGCGGCTCGTGCACCGGCCTGGTGGAGCAGATCCTGATGTTCACCGCCGGCGGCGACTACTCGGCCACGCCCAAGAAGAAGGCCGTGTGCGGCTGCACCGACGCGAACCACCAGGACGTGCGCGATGCCATCCGCAAGGCGCACTACCTGACGCACGACGAGGTGTATCGCAACCTGGGCTGGCGCACGCCCAACGGCTGCGCCACCTGCCGCCCGGCCGTCAACTACTACCTGATCAGCACCTGGCCCAAGGAGGCCAAGGACGATCCGCAGAGCCGCTTCATCAACGAGCGCAGCCACGCCAACATCCAGAAGGACGGCACCTACTCGGTCATCCCGCGSATGTGGGGCGGCCACACCACGCCCGACGAGCTGCGCCGCATCGCGGATGCGGCCGACAAGTACCAGATCCCGACCGTCAAGGTCACGGGCGGCCAGCGCATCGACCTGCTGGGGGTGAAGAAGGARGACCTGGAGGGTGTCTGGARGGACATCGGCATGCCCTCGGGCTTTGCCTATGCCAAGAGCCTGCGCACGGTGAAGACCTGCGTGGGCAGCGAGTGGTGCCGCTTCGGCACGCARGACWSKACCCAGATGGGCAAGGACCTGGAGCGGGCGCTGTGGGCGATGTATTCGCCGCACAAGGTCAAGCTCGCGGTCTCGGGCTGTCCGCGCAACTGCGCCGAGGCCGGGATCAAGGACGTGGGSGTGATCGGGGTGGATTCGGGCTGGGAGCTGTAYGTGGGGGGCAACGGCGGCATCAAGACCGAGGTGGCGCAGTTCCTGGTGAAGGTGAAGACGGCCGCSGAGGTGATGGAGTAYTCGGGCGCCTTCYTGCAGCTGTACCGCGAGGAAGGCTGGTACCTGGAGCGCACGGTGCACTACATCGGGCGGGTGGGGCTGGACCATGTGAAGAAGAAGATCCTGGAGGACAYCGAAGGCCGCAAGGCGCTGTGGGAGCGGCTGCAGTTCGCACTCGACGGCGAACCCGAYCCGTGGTTCGAGTCGAGCCAGGCGTCGGTGGACGTGCGGCAGTTCACGCCGGTGGCGGTGGTGGATGACAAGGCGACCCAGGCGGCCTGAAAGGAGCAACAGCAAATGAGCAACAACAGCAGCAACCCCAACAACAGCGGCAACGAGTGGCAGGTGATCTGCCGCGTCGAGGACATCCCGGTGCTGGGGGCGCGCCGCGTGGCACGGCCGGTGGGCGTGGACGTGGCGGTGTTCCGCAATGCCGAGAACCRGGTGTTCGCGCTGCTGGACCGCTGTCCGCACAAGGGCGGGCCTTTGAGCCAAGGGATCGTGTTCGGCACCAGCGTGGCGTGCCCGCTGCACAACTGGGCCATCGGGCTGGACGACGGGTGTGCCAAGTCGCCGGATGAGGGGTGTACGCCCAAGTTTGCGGTGAAGGTCGCCGAAGGCGTCGTGCATCTGGATTCGAAAGAACTCGCAACGCATGCCGTCGAACTGGAACGCCCCGTTGCAGGGCCCGCGAACCGCGCCCGCCTGTCCGAAGAC
>NZ_JBFTPJ010000371.1:0-5299 GCF_056398445.1 Variovorax sp. 01T439_2 | reverse complement strand
TCGGGCAAGAGCCAGGCGGCGGTGACGGAGGCGTCCATGACGAAGGCTGTCACGATTGGCGCCCTTCGTCGAGCAGTGCCCGCACCGGGTGGCCGGGCTGGATGGTGGCGTGCAGCGCGTCGATCTGGCCGAGTTCGCGCTCGATCTGCTCGTCGGTGATGACCGGCTTGCGCCGCACCGGCAGCATGCGCACCACCTCCTTGCCGTGGCGGGTGATGCGAACCTCCTCGCCCTTTTCGACCAGGTCGATCAGGGCCGAGAAGTTGTTCTTGGCTTCAGCGATGCCGATGGATTGCATTTGGGCCAGAAAATTTGAATCTGGCCTGAATTCTAATGCCAATCTGGCCTGACTTTCAAGGTCTGGCCAGATTGAGCTTGTTCATCACTTATTCAGCCCGGTAGTTCGGCGCTTCTTTCGTGATCTRCACGTCGTGCACGTGGCTTTCGCGGATGCCGGCCGTGGTGATCTCGACGAACTCGGCCTTGTTCTTCATCTCTTCGATCGTGGCGCAGCCGCAGTAGCCCATGCTGGCACGCAAGCCGCCCGACATCTGGTAGACGATCGACACCATCGAGCCCTTGTACGGCACGCGGCCTTCGATGCCCTCGGGCACCAGCTTGTCGGCGTTGGGATTGCCGGTGGTCGATTCCTGGAAGTAGCGGTCGGCGCTGCCCTGCTGCATGGCGCCAATGGAGCCCATGCCGCGGTAGCTCTTGTAGCTGCGGCCCTGGAACAGCACGATCTCGCCGGGCGCCTCTTCGGTGCCTGCGAACATGCCGCCCATCATCACGGTGCTCGCGCCCGCGGCAATGGCCTTGGCAATGTCGCCCGAATAGCGGATGCCGCCATCGGCAATCAGCGGAATGCCGGTGCCCTGCAGCGCGGTGGCGACGCTGTCGACCGCCATGATCTGCGGCACGCCCACGCCGGCCACGATGCGCGTGGTGCAGATCGATCCGGGGCCGATGCCGACCTTGACCGCGTCGGCGCCGGCATCGGCCAGCGCGCGTGCCGCATCGCCGGTGGCGATGTTGCCGCCGATCACGTCGACCTGCGGATAGTTCTTCTTGACCCAGCGCACGCGCTCGATCACGCCGGCGCTGTGGCCGTGCGCGGTGTCGACCACGATGGCGTCGACGCCGGCCTTCACCAGCGCCTCGACGCGCTCCTCGGTGCCCGCGCCCACTCCGACCGCCGCACCCACGCGCAGGCGGCCGCTCGGGTCGCGCGCGGCGTTGGGAAAGCTGGTCTGCTTGGTGATGTCCTTGACGGTGATCAGGCCCTTGAGCTCCCATGCGCTGTTGATGACGAGCAGGCGTTCGAGCTTGTGCTTGTTGAGCAGCGCCTTGGCCTCGGCCAGCGTGGTGCCGTCGGGCACGGTGATGAGCTTGTCGCGCGGCGTCATGATCTCGCTCACCGGCACGTCGTAGCGGTTCTCGAAGCGCAGGTCGCGCCCGGTCACGATGCCCACCACCTTGCCGCCGTCGAGCACCGGGAAGCCCGAGATGCCGAGTTCGTCGGACAGTTGCATGACCTGCAGCACGGTGTGCGTGGGCGTGATTACCACGGGATCGCGCAGCACGCCCGATTCGTAGCGCTTCACCTTGGCCACCTGCGCGGCCTGCTCGGCGGCGGTGAAGTTCTTGTGCACGATGCCGATGCCGCCCTCCTGCGCGATCGCGATCGCGAGGCGTGCTTCGGTCACCGTATCCATCGCGGCGGAGACCAGCGGCAGATTCAGCGTGATGTTGCGGGAGAAACGGGTGGCGAGGGAGGTGTCCTTGGGCAGGACCTGGGAGAACGCTGGCACCAACAACACGTCGTCGAAGGTGAGCGCTTTGCCGAGAAGGCGCATGGGTGAAGCTCCAAAAGACGGATTGTAGCGACCGTCGGTACTTACCCGCCCTGCCAGGGGCTTCAGCCAAGCCCCGCCGGGCCGGCAAGGCGGCGAAAACGTAGCCAAATCCCAACTCGCCGGCAACGAAAGCCGGGCGCTCTCATGTTGCAAAACGTAAGGAAGGCTAAACTCGCCGCATGAAATTCGCGCATTGGCTCGTACTGGGATGTGTTTGCCTGCTGCCGCTCTCGGCCAGCGCGCAATGGCAATGGATCGACAAGAGCGGCAAGAAGGTCTTCAGCGACCAGCCGCCGCCGACGGACGTGCCGGAAAAGAACATCCTGCGCCGCGCGGGCTCTCCGCCGCCCCGAGGCGGCTCGGCGCCGGCCGCTGCCGACGCCGATGCGCCCGACGCCGCGGCACCCAAGGCCGCGGCCGCGCCCAAGCCCGCGGGCGTCGACAAGGAGCTCGAGGAAAAGACCAAGAAGGCGCAGGCCGAGGAAAAGGCCAAGCAGGCCGCCGAGGCAGAGAAGAACGCCAAGGCCAAGGCCGACAACTGCGACCGCGCGCGCCAGGGCAAGGCCACCTTCGACAGCGGCATCCGCGTCGCCAAGATCAACGCGAAGGGCGAGCGCGAAATCATGGACGACGCGGCCCGGGCCGCCGAGCAGAAGCGTCTTCAGTCGATCATCGAAAGCGACTGCAAATAAGCAGCCCGCACCGGTTCAGTAGCCGGCCTTGCCGCCCTTGCGGCGGTTCGCGAAAAGACCGGTGCCGCGCGCGCCCTGGCGCTGGAAGCGCTCACGGCGCGCCACCTTCGGATCGACCGCCAAGGGACGGCACAGCTCGACGCGGTCGCCGTCCTCGAGCGGCTGCTCCCAGCCGACTTCCCTGCCCCAGATTCCCGGCGTCATGGCCTCGCGCCAATCGAGCTGCGGGAAGCGCTGCGCAAGTTCGCTGGCCTTCACGGCATCGGCCACGGTGGCTTGGGGCGCCAGCCGCAGCACCTGCTCGAACACCTCGCGCGGCGCGGGCGAGCAGCAGAGCGTGACTTCGATCATCAGGACGTGCCGTAGACCTGCTCGGCACGCTTGACGAAGGCTTCGACCAGGCTGGAGGCCACGGTGTCGAATACCGGCCCCACCAGCGCCTGCAAAGCAAAGTTGCTGAAGCCGTAGCTCATGTGCAGCTCGACGCGGCAGGCGCGCTCGCCGGGCTCGCCCACGGGCACGAATTTCCAGAGGCCGTCGAGGTTGGAGAAGGGTCCATCGACCAGCTTGAGGTGCACCTCGCGCCCCGGCACGTGGGTGTTGCGGGTGGTGAAACTCTGGTGAAGGCCGGCAAAGGCCAGGCCCACTTCGGCGGTCATGCCGGCCTCGTCTTCCTCGATGACCCTGGACTTGTCGCACCAGGGCAGGAACTGCGGATATTTCTCCACGTCGGTGACGAGCGCGTACATCTCTTCGGCGCTGTACCAGATGAGGACGGACTTGTTGACGGTTTTCATAGAATCGGGACAGCGTGCGCGACGGATTGTATTGAAGCCATGCGCCCCCACCTTTCCGAGCCATGGCCACCAAGAAACAAGATACCTCCTCCCGCATTGCCGACAACAAGAAGGCCGCGTACAACTATTTCTTCGAAGAACGCTTCGAGGCCGGCATCGTGCTCGAAGGCTGGGAGGTCAAGTCCCTGCGCGAGGGCAAGGTCCAGCTGACCGACGGCTACGTGGTGATCCGCGACGGCGAGCTCTTCGTCGTGGGCCTGCAGATCAACCCGCTCAAGAGCGCCTCGACCCACGTCAACCCTGACTCCATCCGCACCAAGAAGTTGCTGCTGCACAAGGAAGAGATCCGCCGCCTGGTCGGCAAGGTCGAACAAAAGGGCTACACGCTGGTGCCGCTCAACCTGCACTGGAAGGCCGGCAAGGTGAAATGCGAAATTGCGCTCGCCAAGGGCAAGGCCGAGCACGACAAGCGCGACACCATCAAGGACCGCGAAGGCAAGCGCGAGGTCGAGCGCGCGATGAAGAGCCGCAGCCGCTAGTTCTTTTTTTGCGCAGCATGGAATAAAACGCCGCTTGCAGGCGTTTGTGCGGTGTCATCGGATCGTCGGTGCCACCAACTTCCAGGAGTCTTCCATGTCGCCTCTTCGCCTTTCCTGCGCCGGCCTTGCCGCCGCGCTGCTTTCCGGCCTGCTCGCGCTTCCCTCGTTCGCACAGCCCAAGGCCGCCGACGGTGCGCTGGTCGGCCCCAACGGCATGACGCTCTACACCTTCGACAAGGACACGGCCGGCAGCGGCAAGTCGGCCTGCAACGGCGGCTGCGCGGCCAATTGGCCACCCTTCATGGCCACCGACAGCGACAAACCCTCCGGCGACTTCACCATCGTCACGCGCGACGACGGCAAGAAGCAATGGGCCGCCAAGGGCTGGCCGCTCTACTACTGGTCCAAGGACAGCAAGCCGGGCGACAAGACCGGCGACGGCGTCGGCGGCGCCTGGAAAACCGCCAAGCCCTGATCCTCGCGCGCGCTCCCGCTCCCCATGGACGCCCGCCTGCTGGCCGACCAGATCCCGAGCCTGCGCCGCTATGCGCGCGCGCTCACGGGCAACGTCTGGGCGGCCGACGACCTGGTGCAGGACACGCTCGAGCGGGCCTGCAGCAAGTGGCGGCTCTGGGTGGTGGGCAGCGACCTGCGCGCCTGGTTGTTCACGGTCATGCACAACATCTTTGCGAGCCAGCTGCGGCGCACGCCGCCGCCGCACAGCGTGGTGCCGCTGGAGGACGCGGTGCAGGAGCTGCACGGCGCCGCCGATCCGGGCCGCGACCCCGGCATGGGCCTGGACCTGCAGCGCTGCCTGATGCAGCTGCCCGAAGAGCAGCGCGCCGTGCTGCTGCTCGTCAYGCTCGAAGACCTTTCCTATGCCGAGGTGGCCAAGGTGCTCGGCATCCCCGCCGGCACCGTGATGTCGCGCCTGTCGCGCGCCCGCGTCCGGCTGCAGGAGCTGATGGACGGCGCCGCTGCGCCGCATCGCCCCGGACTGCGCCGCCTCAAGTGAAACCTGCCGCTCCATCATGAATCGCCCTGCCCCGCCCCCCACCGACGACGAGTTGCATGCGCTCATCGATGGCCAGTTGGCACCGGAACGCCGCACCGAGCTCGAGGACGCCGTCGCGCACGATCCGGCCCTTGCGGCGCGGGTGGCGGCCTGGCGCACCCAGCGCGACGCACTGCGCCGGCTGCATGGAGAGCTGCTGGTAGAGCCCGTGCCCGCGCCCCTGATGAACGCGCTCGATCGCAGCCAGGCCCGGCGAGGCCATTGGATGCGATGGGGCGGCATGGCGGCCGGCGTGCTGATCGCCTTTGCCGCCGGCTGGCTCGGCAATGCCCAGTGGTCGATGCAGCGCGCCGCTTCGGCCCAGTTGGCCAGGGCGCCTGCGATGCGCGAATTCGTGCAC
>NZ_JBFTPJ010000370.1:0-5299 GCF_056398445.1 Variovorax sp. 01T439_2 | reverse complement strand
CTGCGCGAGCGCCATGTGAGCGACGCGCCCACGCTGCTCGACGGTGCCCGCCGCGCCATGCGTGCGAGCTTCCAGCGCGAACTCGACGCGGCCGAGCAGAACCTGTCCTTCCTCGCCACCGTGGGTTCGGTGTCGCCGTATGTGGGCCTGTTCGGCACGGTCTGGGGGATCATGCATGCCTTCACCGGCCTGGCCGCGCTCGCGCAGGTGACGCTGGCCACCGTGGCGCCCGGCATTGCCGAAGCGCTGGTGGCCACCGCCATCGGCCTGTTCGCCGCCATTCCGGCGGTCGTGGGCTACAACCGCTTCGCACGCGAGATCGACAAGATCGCGATTGCCCTGGAGACCTACATCGAGGAGTTCTCCAACATCCTGCAGCGCAACCTTTCGGCCAATCCGGCCGCGGTGGCGTCGGCAACTTCGGCGGCTCCGGCCAACCGCTGAGCGGAGGTCCAGCGCATGCCCGCAGTTTCATCCCGGGGCCGAGGCCGCCGCACGATCAACGAGATCAACATGGTCCCGTTCATCGACGTGATGCTGGTGCTGCTGATCATCTTCATGGTCACCGCGCCGCTCATCACGCCGAGCGTGATCAACCTGCCCTCGGTCGACCGCGCCAACAAGCAGCCCGACAAGCCGATCGAGATCGTCATCAAGAGCGAC
The DNA here is from genome assembly GCF_056398445.1 of Variovorax sp. 01T439_2. Taxonomy (NCBI): domain Bacteria; kingdom Pseudomonadati; phylum Pseudomonadota; class Betaproteobacteria; order Burkholderiales; family Comamonadaceae; genus Variovorax; species Variovorax sp. 01T439_2. The sequence continues at coordinate 4,636 of NZ_JBFTPJ010000370.1, read as the reverse complement.
GACGAAGCGCAGATCAAGAAGGACCCGTCCACCGGCAGCGGTGGCACCTCCGTTCCCATGACCCAGATCGGCTCCGCGGCCAAGACCGCCCAGGGCGGCGACGACCAGCGCCCCGTGGTCATCAGCGCCGACAAGTCCGTGAAGTACGAAACCGTCGTGAAGGCGATGAACCAGCTCAAGCGCAGCGGCATCGAGCGCGTGGGCCTGTCCGTCACCACCACGGGCGGCAAATAAGGCATGTCGCTCGCACTGGATCGCCCCGAGTTCGCACCACCGCCGCAGCGCGGCACGCCGCGCGCAGTGCTGCTCGCGCTGGTCGCGCACGCGCTGCTGATTGCCGCGCTGACGTGGGGAGTGCGCTGGCGCAGCGATGCCGACGAAGGCGCCGTCGATGCGGAACTGTGGTCTTCCACGGTGCAGCAGGCCGCGCCGCGCCTGTCGGCGCCGCAGGCACCCACGCCCGCTCCCGCGCCGCCGCCGCCTGCGCCTCCTCCGCCGCCACCGCCGCCTCAGGTGAAGGCCCCCGAGCCCGCCCCGGCGCCGCGCGCGCCGGACATCGCGCTCGAGCGCGAGAAAAAGCTCAAGGAAGAAAAGGAACAGAAGGAGCGCGAGCTCGAGCGCCAGCAACAGCAGCGCAAGAAGGAGCTCGAGGCCAAGCAGCGCGCCGAAGACGAAGCCGAGCGCAAGAAGGCGCAGCAGCAAAAGCTCGCCGAACAGCAGAAGAAACAGCAGCAGGAGGCCGAGGCCAAGCAGGCCGAAGCGAAGAAGCAGCAGGAAGCCGCAGCCAAGCAGGCCGCGGCCGACCGCGCCGCAACGCTCAAGCGCATGCAGGGCCTCGCGGGCGCGAGCGGCAGCGACGATTCCAAGGGCACGGCAATGCGCTCGTCAGGACCGTCGAGCGGCTACGCCGGACGCATTGCCGCGGCGGTACGCCCCAACATCACCTTCCCCGATGCCGAGACAGTCAATGGCAATCCGGCCGCCGAGTTCGAGGTGAACCTGGCACCGGACGGCACCATCGTCGGCGTCAAGCTGACCAAGTCGAGCGGACTGCCCAGCTGGGACGAAGCCGCCGAACGCGGCCTGCACAAGACCGACAAGCTGCCGCGCGACACCGACGGGCGCATCTTCCCGTCGCTGATCGTCTCGCTGCGGCCCAAGCGGTAGTTGCAGGGCCGGCCAGGCGCCAAGCGCGCCCGGCCGCCTCGCCGCTCACTCGTAGACCACCGAGGCCTTGCCGGCTTCCGCCTGCGCCGTCCAGCTCGCGAGCGCGGCGTCGGTCGGGAAGAACTTCGCGCGCTCGCCCAGCTGCAGCTCGACCTGCGCACCGCCGCGCGCCATCGACAGGCGCACCGGCAGCCCCTGCACGAGGTCGCCGTGCTCGCTCTGCTCGGTGCGCGGCGGAAAGTCTTTCACCAGGCGCGCGATGTCGGGCGCCTTGCCATTGACCGCCACGCGCAGGAATTTTCCGAAGCGGCAGCGCGCGGTGGCCAGGTCCCACACCTGCTGCACCTGGAAGCGGGCCTCGAAGCCGCCGCGGCCCGGCTGCAGCCGGCCGCTCACGATCACCAGTTCGTCGTCCTTCAGGGTGTTGCGGTTCGCGTTGATCAGCGCCTCGTCCGCGGTGGCGTCGATGGCATCGGACTTGTCGTCGAGCTTGAAGATCGCCAGCCGGCCGCGCTGGCCGTTGATCACGCGGAAATCGCTCACGATGCCCGCGATCACCTGCTGCTCGCGCGTGTCCATGAGGTCGCCGATCTCGCGCTTGCAGAAGCGCCGCACCTCGTGCGCCACCTCGTCGAACAGGTGGCCTGAAAGATAGAAGCCGACGGCCGTCTTCTCGAAGGTGAGCCGCTCCTTCACGCCCCAGGGCGTGGCGTCCACCAGCTCGGGCTCCTGCGTGGCCGAGCCGTGCTCGCTGTCGCCGAAGATGTCGACCTGCGCGGCATTGGCCTCGGTGGCGGCCGCAAACTCGAAGGCGCGGTCGACCGAGGCGATGAGCGAGGCGCGGTTCTGCTGGATCGAATCGAAGGCACCGGCCTTGATGAGCGCTTCGACCGTGCGCTTGTTGATGCGCTGGCGGTCGATGCGCACGCAGAAATCGAACAGGCTCTTGAAGGGCCCGCCTTCTTCGCGTGCGCGCACCACGGCCTCGACCGCGAGCTGGCCCGTGCCCTTGACCGCCCCCAGGCCGTAGCGGATCACCTTGTCGGTGACCGGCTCGAAGCGGTAGTTGCCGCGGTTCACGTCCGGCGGCTCGAAGGTGATGCCGAAGTTCTTCTGCGCGTCCTCGAACAGCACCTTGAGCTTGTCGGTGTCGTCCATTTCCACGGTCATGTTGGCGCAGAAGAACTCGGCCGTGTAGTGGACCTTGAGCCAACCGGTGTGGTACGCCAGCAGAGAGTAGGCGGCGGCGTGCGACTTGTTGAAGCCGTAGCCCGCGAACTTCTCCATCAAGTCGAAGATCTCGTCGGCCTTGTCCTGGGGAATGCCGTGCGTCGAGAGCGCGCCCGCGCGGAATTTCTCGCGGTGCTCGGCCATCTCCTCGAGCTTTTTCTTGCCCATGGCGCGGCGCAGCAGGTCGGCGCCGCCGAGCGAATAGCCGCCCAGGATCTGCGCGGTCTGCATCACCTGCTCCTGGTAGACCATGATCCCGTAGGTCTCGGAGAGCATCTCGGCCACGGCCGGGTGCGGGTACTCCACCTCTTCGCGGCCGTGCTTGCGCGCCACGAAGCTCGGGATCAGGTCCATCGGGCCCGGACGGTACAGCGCGTTGAGCGCGATCAGGTCCTCCAGGCGCGTCGGCCGCGCATCCTTCAGCATGCCCTGCATGCCGCGGCTTTCGAACTGGAACACCGCTTCGGTCTTGCCCTCGGAGAACAGCTTGTAGGTCTCGCGGTCGTCGAGCTTGATGTTCTCGTACGCGAAGTTCTCCTGGCCCTTGTGGCGCTTGACGATGAACTCTTTCGCGATCTCGAGGATCGTGAGCGTGGCCAGGCCCAGGAAGTCGAACTTCACGAGGCCGATGGCCTCCACGTCGTCCTTGTCGTACTGGCTCACGGCCGAGTCGCTGCCGGGCTGCTGGTAGAGCGGGCAGAAGTCGGTGAGCTTGCCGGGCGCAATCAGCACGCCGCCCGCGTGCATGCCGATGTTGCGGGTCATGCCTTCGAGCTTCTGCGCGAGCTCGACCAGCATGCGCACTTCTTCTTCCTTCTCGATGCGCGCCGCGAGCTGCGGCTCCATCTCGATGGCGTAGTTGTTCTTGTCGCCTTCCACCTTGGGGTTGGGCGGATACTGGATGGTGACGGGCTGGCCCGGCTTGTTGGGAATGAGCTTGCTGATGCCGTCGCAGAACATGTAGCTCATGTCGAGCACGCGCCCCACGTCGCGGATGGCGGCGCGCGCGGCCATCGTTCCGAAGGTGGCGATCTGGCTCACGGCATCGCGGCCGTACTTGTCCTTGACGTAGTCGATCACGCGGTCGCGGTTGCCCTGGCAGAAGTCGATGTCGAAGTCGGGCATCGAGACGCGCTCGGGGTTCAGGAAACGTTCGAACAGCAGCTTGTATTCAAGCGGATCGAGGTCGGTGATCTTCAGCGCATAGGCCACCAGCGAGCCCGCGCCCGAGCCCCGGCCCGGGCCCACCGGGCAGCCATTGTTCTTGGCCCACTKGATGAAGTCGSCCACGATCAGGAAGTAGCCGGGGAAGCCCATGTTCAGGATCGTGTTGATCTCGAACTCGAGCCGCTCCACATAGCGTGGCCGCTCGGCCTCGCGCCTGGCCGGATCGGGATAGAGGTGCGCCAGGCGTTCTTCCAGGCCCACGAAGGACTCCTGGCGGAAGAACTCGTCGATCGGCATGCGCACGCCTTCGCTGATGAAGGGCGTCGGAAAATCGGGCAGCTGCGGCTTGCCGAGCACCAGCGTGAGGTTGCAGCGCTTGGCGATCTCGACCGTGTTGGCCAGCGCGCTCGGCACGTCGGCAAAGAGCGCCTGCATTTCGGCGCTCGACTTGAAGTACTGCTCCTCGGTGAACTTGCGCACGCGGCGCGGGTTGCCGAGGATTTCGCCTTCCGAGATGCAGACGCGCGCCTCGTGCGCCTCGTAGTCCTGGCGTTCGGCAAACTGCACCGGGTGCGTGGCGACCACCGGCAGGCGCAGCCGGGCCGCGAGCTTGACGGCGGCAATCACATGCGGCTCGTCCTCGGGGCGGCCCGCGCGCTGCAGCTCGATGTAGAAGCGGTGCGGGAACATGCCCGCCAATTGCAGCGCCAGCTCGGCGGCGCGCTCTTCCTGGCCCTGCAGCAGCGGCGCGCCCAGCGGGCCGGCCTGCGCGCCCGACAGCGCGATCAGCCCGCCCTGCAGCTCCTGGAGCCATTCGAGCTTGCAGGCCGCCTGCGACTGGCCGCGGCCCACGTTCTGCGTCCAGGCGCGTGCCAGCAGCTCGGACAGGTGCAGGTAGCCCTCCATGTTCTGCACCAGCAGCACGATGCGGGTGAGCACGCCGGGCTCCTTGCCCAGGCCTTCGATGAAGATTTCAGCGCCGATGACCGGCTTGACGCCCTTGCCTCGCCCCTGCTTGTAGAACTTGACCGCCCCAAACAGGTTGTTCAGGTCGGTGATGGCCAGTGCGGGC